>NZ_JAZHPY010000014.1:0-13552 GCF_036711655.1 Wolbachia endosymbiont of Pentidionis agamae
AATAATACAATATTGTTTAGCAATGTAAAAACTCAAGTGCTTGACAGTGAGCAATTATTAACAAATAAAGAAATCGATAAATTATTAGATAATAAAACTATGTCTTACATGATAAAAGATTGTCTCGTTTCGCTTTTTTCTATTTTTAATCAAGATGATAACAATCCATTATTTTTCTTGAAAATAATTCATAGCAATAATAGTTCTACGATGATAATGTGCCGAATATTTTTTTTATTTATTCAAATATTGCTGATAGTTGTTATATTGGTAATATACTATCTTAACAGGGCTAACAATCATGCACTGTCAGTTCAACACAAGACTAATCTTGAATTGCAGCAAGCAAAGGAGGTTTTAGAGAAGAGCAATGCAGATAAATTAGAATTTCTAGCGAATGTTACACATGAACTGCGTACACCTTTGAATGCAATTATTGGTTTTACAGAGCTTATAAAAGGTAAAATTTCAGACTCAACAGATCATTTTCAGTCTCAAGAGTATATAGATGATATACATAATGCTGGAATGCACCTACTTAGTTTAATTAATGACATATTGGATTTTTCAAAAGCTGAGTCGAATAACTTAACTGTTGAAAGAATAAGGTTTAATCTAAGTAAAATTATAGACTCGTCCATAAATATGTTACTCCCTCGTTTTAAAGATGCGGAAATTAAATTTGAAAAATACATTCCAGATAAACAAATACTAATTATTGCTGATCCAAAACGGATGAAACAAATAATGATAAACTTGTTGTCAAATGCAATTAAGTTTACTCCTAAAAAAGGCTGTATAAAAATGAAAGTTGAAGAAAGTATAGAAGAAAACTTATTAATTATAGAATTAAATGATAACGGTATAGGGATAATGCAACAAGATATATATAAAGTTATGTCTGTTTTTGGACAGGTGAAGTCAGCATATAGAAATGAAGGAACAGGCTTAGGATTACCACTTAGTAAAAAACTTGTTGAACTAATGGGAGGAAGTTTTCAAATTAAAAGTGAACCAAAATTTGGCACAACAGTTACTTTAAAATTCCCATATGAAGAGCAAGCAGGAGAAAGTTTGGTTAGCTTCTAAGTTAAACATGTAGAATGATTTTTCTTTCAATTATCTAAATTTTCAATAAAATGTACTGATTTATCTTGTTTTGTCTTATATTCTTCTGCTGTAACCATAGGATCTTTTGTTGCAGTTATGTTGGGCCATTTTTTTGAATATTCTGCATTTATACTATAGAATGATTTGAATAATTTTTGTTCTTTTGTAAGTAAAGCTTCATCTGTACCTAAAATATCTTTCACAGAATCATCAGTGACAATTGCATCTATTGGACATTCAGGTATACATACTCCACAATCAATACACTGATCTGGGTCTATAACAAGCATGTTTTTGCCTTCATAAAAACAATCTACGGGGCATACTTCAACACAGTCTGTATATTTGCATTTCATACATTTATCTGTAACAAAGTGTGTCATAAAAATTTATAATAGAATTGTTATATCTACAAACATTTAATAGGAGATTAAAAACTAAATCATACACTCATCAATTTGATTATAGGTTAAAAAGTGCTAAGCATCAATATCTACAGAAATATATAATTCTATTCTGTAATGGGGCGAATGCCCCATTATGCTCAGTTCATTTGTATTATATGCTCTAAGTAAAAAATCTTGTAGAAATAATACAGTAGGTACGATAGAAATACCTATATTGGAAGGCCAAAATACTGATTGCTTTCTTGCTGCTTATTGAGTTTACTAACATGAGTATCTTCTAATGCAGTTCTATGGCTTGGCAGCTCTGGTAATTTTCTCCGTGGTTTTTGAGGAGGAGTAGCTTGGCAGCTACTACCATGAGGTAGAACTTTGATAGATTCTTCATATTTAGGAGTTAAGCCTACAAACACATCCAAAATTTCAAACAAAGGAAATCCTTGTATATATACTTCTTTATTTTGTTCAGCTAATTTTACTATGTCCTTTTTTTCTAGCTGCACTTCTTTGCCATTAATTTCAACTTTTAGTACCTCATCAATTGTACCCTTAATACTAGAATTAATAAGTAAGGTGACAGTAACACCAATATCATTTCCATTTTTATCCTTTGCAGGCCATGTTATAGGCATTTCATATGAACCAAATTTGAACTCATAATACCTTTTACCATCTTTCTTACTAGCATATATTCCATGCTCAGAATCTAAGTATATATTTAATATATTAACATCATTTTCAAGTTTTAATATATCACTTATTACTGTTGCACTTTTTGACTCTGATTTTTTAACATTAATATTTAAAATCATATTATTAATATAAGCTTCGCAAGATGCGTCTTGAAAGTACTTTTTTGCTTTATTTTCTGCTGCTATTAAAGATTTTTTATAAAGGTCTAAATCTTTAGAAAACTTTTTTTGTATAGATTTATCTTTTTTCATCATAAGATAAGGTATTAACTTTATTATTCCATCATCATTTAATAAACGATTAAAAACCCAACGGTCTTTATTAGCCTCATTTAACACTGAATCAAAATCGTTATTACGTTCAATATCAGATACAAGCTTCAAGTGATTAGAACATTTACATAATAAAGCAGGCACTTCATTCAGCAACTCCTCAAGTTTTTGAGTATCATTGTGTCCTTTTGTAGTATAATATTTACTTATTATATCTAATATTGTATCTAGTACATTAGAATAATAATGTACTACTACACTTTTTTCAAATATATTACCAATGTATTTTTTCTTTTTGTCTAATTCTTCTCTTTTTTGCTTTAACTCAATAATTAATCGATCAAGCGATCCATATATACATTGTGCTTTGGATTCTTTAGTCTCAGTAGATTCACAATGTTTTTCATCACTATAATAATACCTAAGTTGCTCCATATATTTACATACAATATTAACATATTTAAACATTTGTAAAGATTCACCATCAGCAATTAGTTCTTTTGTTTCAATAGCATTGTATATTGTAATTAACTCATCACTTATTGACTCTAAGCTCGCTAAAGAATGATATAGTTCTGTAAAACCTTGCATGTTTATTAATGTGTGCCGTTTCTCTAACACACACTTATATTTTTCTTCAAATTTTGATAAAAGGTTATGACTTTGATCTATTGGATAACCTCTCATGTCTTGATTATTCTCTAAAAAGAATTTCCAACATTTAATTATTTCAGAAGCTTTATTAAGTGCTGCATTTACATGCTCTGTGCTAGGAATTTGCTCAGTAGATATCAACCATCCTAACACGTGTTGCAAACCTTTTACGTGATCCAAAGAAATAGAAAAAATACTACGTGATTCCCCTAATCTTTCAAAATCTAGCGGTATCTCCTTTACAATATAACCCAATACTTCTCTTGAAAATTCAATGTTATCCCTTGCTCTTATGATACCATAAAATGTTGGCCAAAGGGATTCTTGCTCTAATAATTTATTAATAATCTGAACTTTATCTTTGTTTTCTTCCAGCATTGAAGAAAATCTACTATATTTTGTAAGAAGAAAAAAAAACCTCAAAATAACTTTTTTGATTTTCTAAATTCTCTAATATTTTTTGTAACTGTTGCTTAGAAAAATTCTTTTCATTAGACAAGGATGCAAGTATATCTGTACCAAACATCAATATTTTCTTTTCTTCATTACTGATAGAAGGATGTTTAACAACATGGGATAATCCATTGTGCCAACTAGGAACCTCTTTGAGTAAGTCTTTTATTTTTTCTGCTAAATCAGCTTCTTGATTATTATTATTACATAGATCATTTATACCTTTTATGATTGTATTAATATAATTAGAAAAATAATTAACTACTTGGGGAAAAGTTAATGGATTCTGATTAAGTTCTTGTGCTATTACCATATAGTCCTCACTATTTATTAATAATATTTAACTTATAGTATGGAAAATAGTAAATGCAAGTTTTATTTACATAATTGTTTTATGCAATCCAATTATTTTTTTCTTGATGCAAGGTATTGTTACTTATAGCTTCCCTTATTGACTGCATTAAATTATTCATAAAGAAAATGTTGTGGATTGTAATTAAAGTATGAGAAAGTAATTCTTTAGCTTTAAGCAAGTGATGTATATAAGCTCTAGAATATTTCTTGCATGTGAAGCAAGAACAATCATTTTCAATTGGGTTATTGTCAAGTTCAAATTGTCTATTACGTAGGTTAATATGTTCTTTCTGTTTTGAAGAAAAAGAACTCCTATTTTTTATTTTGATTAGTGCACCACCGTGCCTTGCTAAACGTGTTGGATGCACACAATCAAATGTGTCAATTCCACACTCTACTCCATAGAAAATATCTGCTATTCCACCGATACCAAGCAAATGTATTGGCCTATCTTTTCTTAGACATCTAGTAGTAAAAGAAACTATATCGTACATTTGCTGTTTATTTTGACCTAATGATCCACCTATTGCTGAACCAAAAATTTGTAAATTATTAATAAAATCAGAGCTTTCTATACGTAAGTCCTCATATACTCCTCCTTGTACTATTCCATATAATGATTGCATGCCTTTATCACTTTTTTTAAATTCATCTAAGGAACGTTGAGCCCAATTGTGACTCATGATCATTGATTTTTGTGTATATTCTCTGCTAACATGGAATGGAGTGCATTCATCTAAAACTACGATTAAATCTGCCCCTAATTTTTGCTGAATTTGTATTGATTTCTCAGGAGTAAGATGATAGGTTTTACCATCTATATAAGAACGAAAAATAGCGCCTTCTTCATTAATTTTAATTAGTGTCCTTTGTTTTTTTATTACTCCTTTAATTTCTTCTGAAACTGAACCATGCCCAAGACTGAATATTTGATAGCCACCTGAATCTGTGAGCATTGGTTTATTCCATCCCATCATTTTATGCAAGCCACCAAGTTTTGCTATCTTTTCCTGTCCTGGCTGAAGCATTAAGTGATAAGTGTTAGAAAGAAGAACTTGTGTATTAGCTTCATCAACTCTTTCTATATCTACTGCCTTAATTGCAGCCTTTGTTGCACAGAATATAAATGCAGGTGTGTTTATATTACCATTTGGTGTTTCAATAATTCCTACTCTAGCAGAATTTGATCTTTTGTTTATCTTGAATGAAAAATTTAGATTCATTTATTTATAGCATCAGAAATTTAGTGAAATTTTGGCCTAATAAACCTACATATTAAGCTTTTTATTTTAGACTACCTGAAATATAATGTAAATTAAAGTTTTGAGTAACAAAGAGAAGTTATGTTATCAAAGATAATAGAAGTATTTAAGACAACTACATTCCTTAATTATATTTTTTCCTTTTTTATTCTACTTCTGTCTTTTTTAGCATTTTTACTGCCAAAGTTATTATCGTTTCTTACAATTGAAAATCTTTTATTAATCAATGCTGCAATTCCGTTTTTTAGTGCATTGATTATCTTTTCATTAAAAAAAACACAATCTAGGATTAATGATTGTGTTATAGTTTGTTCTTCCATATTCTTATTTATTAATTATCTTGGCTTACTATTCTTTACATATGGATATGCTGAACACTCAAGCCACAACAATTCTCAATTTATTATCTTAAATTTCAATAACAATCTTCATATTAGTTTTAAACTAGAACCAATAGGCAAAATATTTGGCTTATTAATATCATTTTTATGGGTACTAACAAGTATATATACCGTGGAGTATATGAGGAAGAATTATCCTAGCAGTAATTATTCACAATTTTTATTCTTTTTATCTATTTCAATAGGTTGCACAATATTTATTGCTTTTTCTGGTGATTTATTTACCACGTTCGTTTTTTATGAATTACTCACAATAAGTACCTATCCTTTGGTTACATATAATGCTACTCGTGAATCAGTAATTTCTGGACGCTATTATTTAGGGATACTATTTTTTTCATCTTTAATCCTGTTTCTTCCTGGCATAGCATTATTATATAATAAGTTTCATACCTTAAATTTTACAAATGGAGGTATATTTCATGCTAATCCTTCACTTGTCACTTTTACTATAGTTTGCTTTGTATTATTAATTTATGGAATAGGAAAAGCAGCTTTGATTCCTATCCACTTTTGGCTTCCAAGAGCAATGGTTGCTCCAACCCCTGTAAGTGCACTACTACACGCTGTAGCAGTTGTCAAGTCCGGAGTTTTTATAATAATAAAGTTTATACTATATATTTTCGGAATTAATAACATAAATTATTTTATCAAAAACAACTGGTTTGCTGGTGGATGGCTGCCATATATATCAGGACTTGCAATCATTGTAGCTTCTCTGATTGCACTTAAACAAAAAGAATTAAAGAAGTTACTTGCTTATTCAACTATTTCTCAACTTTCATATATTATTTTGTTTGCATCTGTTTTTACTGAATTTAGTATAAAAATAGCAGTTTTTCAGTTATTATGTCATGCACTTGCGAAAATCACTTTATTTTTTATTACAGGCATTATTATTATAAAAACAGGAGAAAAATATATAGATAAAATACATGGTATAGGGCGCAGCATGCCATTTACCATGATCGTATTTACTATAGGTGCTTTATCGATGATAGGAACACCGCCAACCCCAACTTTCTGGAGCAAGTTATTTATTTTTAGAGCTGTTTTTGATTCAGGTGATACAATGCTTTCTATATTTATAATATTAATATTGACAACAAGCACCTTGCTTAATGTATTATATTTCTTGCCCGTAATATATAATGTATTTTTTGTTAAATCCTCAAAAAATTATGTTACCAAAACTTCTATTTTTCTAACATTACCCCCTACTATGGCTATCATTTGTGTTTTAATTATCTTTTTTAATTATAATTTCGTATTAAAGATGATTTTGTAAATGGAAGTTTATTATAAAGTATCTTATGGTAAAAATAATTTTATTGTTTTTCATCACTAGTAATGTTAATTTAGCAATATAGCTTAATTGATAAGCTGGGCTTATATGTATAAAATATTTTTATGTTTTTAGTGCTTAATAAAAAGAGAAAATTCAATGTAAAGGATTTTTTTTTACATATAACGTATACTATGTTATATTTTATATTATTAGTTTAAAATCAATATCTTACTCTTGTTTTAGAAGATTTTCTATATGAGAATAATTTTTATTTTTTACTTGAATTAGTAAAGATATCTGTAAATAATTAGTTTAAGGTTTAAAATTTTTATTTTATATCTATTAGAACAGGTGTAGTAGTGATACTATGAATATTTTGCTATTAAATATAATCTATGGTAGCTTTTTTATAAAATGTAATAATATATTAAACTTATTTATATAGAGGAAAAATTATGGAAAGGATATTTTTTAATACTTTTCAGATTGGAGAAGTAAAAATCAAATTACTTGAAATTATAGTAAAAGTGATAGATGGTAATTGTTGGAATCAAACTAAAGCTGCAAGTGTTTTGGGAATTGATCAACCAAAAATCTCCCAAATTAGAAATGGAAAGATAGCTGGTTTTTCTATGGAGCGTCTGTTAACATTTTTAGCAAAGCTAAAGTGTAAAGTAGACATTACAATAGATTTAAAACAGATTAAGACAGAGTCTAGTTTAGAAAGTAAAGTAAAACTTGAAGCAGAAGAAGTTTAAAGTAATATAGTTTATAATGTAATTATATTATAATAATAAACAGGAGTGTAAGAATGAGTAGTGCTATTATAGAAAGTTATACTGAACATATTAATCGTTTTAAGTTAGTGCTTTTGGCCAGCCAGAGGGCATATGAACTCAGTATTGAGATGAATCAAGCCTCCAGTATGAGCAATAATCATAAAAGCACTACGATTTCTTTACACGAAATAACAGAGGGAAAAGTTGATCTTCATAAATTATTTGATTCATTGGTGTTGAAGTTTAAAAAGCATGTGAGCAATGTAGCAAATGCCTATTCATCAGATAGCTTTGCTGCTCAATCACAGGAAGGTGGTAGTAAATATTCCTTCAGTAATCTGTCTGGATCTGACAGTAATAAGTCTGATTCTTAAAGATTAAGTAAAGGATACAATTTCTTAGGCATAATTGAGTGAGTGGTAGACTTTAATGTTATTGTAGGGGTGTATTGTGAAAGACCGTAAGTTAGATCTTTCATTTTGGAAAGAGGCTACTCTAGATGTAAAGGCTGTAGAAGCTAAAATAGTAGATATGGATTTAAAGAGCTCTAAGTATGTAATGTCTTTAATGCATACTGATAAGATAAAATTAGATAATATGTATTCCTTAAGTCATAATGGAAGGTGTTTTAGTAATTTTAATTCATTTAGCTATTTTAATAGTAATGCAAAATTAAAAATTGATGGCAAAAAGTATAGTATAAATAGCACATTAGATTTACATGGTTATACATTAACTAGCGCTCACTCTAAGTTAGAAAGTTTTATTACTGAGAACTATTTTAAAAACAGCAGGTGTTTGTTAATTATAACAGGCTATGGTAATAAAACACTGAATACTGGAACTATAAGGGCTAATTTTCTAAATTGGTTAGAAAGTGATAAAATTAAACACATGATTTTGTATTGTAATCAGGCTGTAAACAAACATGGTGGTAATGGTGCTTACTATGTTATTTTAAAAAAAGGGATTGCTAAACACACTTTTCAAATTTGAGTCTATTTACTTTAGAGCAAGAATGTGTTATTTTAAATTAAATTTTTAGTATTACATATAGGTAATTATCTTGGCAGTACCCAAAAGAAAAAAGTCTAAATCTCGACGAAACATGCATCGTTCTCATCATGCAATTAAGCCTAAGAATATTATGTTCAATAAGACTACAGGCGAATATATGTTGTCTCATAATATGTCAATTGATGGGTACTATAAAGGGAGAAAAATCGTTGTAGCAGTTGAGAAAGAAGCATAGTTATCATATGTCATCTGCTACTGATAACATAGTTATTGCTCTTGACGCTATGGGTGGTGACTTTGCACCACAGTCAGTAATACATGGTGCTGATTTTTTTTATAATAATTTACTTAATTGTGATCAGAAGGTCTTTTTTCATATTTATGGTGACCAATCTAAAGTTTTGCCATTACTTGTACAATGTAGTCAATTAAAGAATAATTTTAAATTTATAAATTGTTCTGACAATGTTCTAGCAAATGATAGACCATCTTTTGCATTAAGATACCGAAAAGGATCTAGCATGAAAGCTGCAATTGATTCTGTAAAATCTGGTAAAACCTCAGGTGTAGTGTCTGCTGGTAATACTGGAGCTTTAATGGCAATTTCCAGGTTTACTCTAGGGACGTTATCAAATATTTATCGCCCAGCTATTATATCTATGTGTCCTACAAAATCAAAGAACTTTGTTTTACTGGATCTTGGTGCAAATGTTGATTGCAGTGCTAACATTCTTTTTCAATTTGCATTGATGGGTAGTATATTTGCAAAGATTGTACTGAAAGTAGAAAATCCTCAAGTTGCCTTGCTCAACATTGGTAGTGAAGAAATAAAAGGTACTGATTCAGTGCGAAAAGCATTTAAATTATTAAAAGATGCTTCTAACATGATTAACTTTAAGGGTTATATAGAAGCAAGTGAATTTTTAGATGGAATGGTAGATGTTATTGTTGCAGATGGATTTGTTGGAAATGTGATGTTAAAGACAGCTGAAGCTACAGCTAGTACTATCATTGATATTGTAAAAAAAGAGTTATCCAACTCTCTGGTAACCAAATTTTTAAGTTTGTTACTAAAGACAAGACTTAATAAGGCACTGTCGCGCTTTAATCCAAAAATAAGAAATGGCGCTATCTTTCTTGGATTAAATGGTATAGTAGTAAAAAGCCATGGCAATTCTGATAGCATTGCTTTTGCTCATGCAATCAAATTTGCAGTGGATATAATACATAGTGATTTAAATGATAAAATAATCAATGGAGTAAGCAATATTGAATAAAAGTTATATATTAAGTACAGGTTCTTATTTGCCAAGAAGGGTATTGAGTAATGAAGATATTGCGTTGAAAGTTGATACAAATGATGAATGGATTAGGAAAAGAAGTGGAATAGTCACTAGACATATAGCAAACGAAAATGAAGTAACATCAGATCTAGCAGTAAAAGCAGCGATCAATGCTATAGAAAAAACTAATATTTCTAACATTGACTTTATTGTAGTAGCCACAACTACACCTGATAAAACCTTTCCTAGTTGTGCAACGATTGTCCAGCATAAGCTGGGTTATGTAAACTGCTTTGCTTTTGATGTACAAGCAGCATGTGCTGGTTTTTTATATGCGCTTACCGTTGCTGATGCATTATTAAAATCATCATCCAGTAGCAAAGATCAAAATGCACTCGTTATAGGTGCAGATATAATGTCTAGGGTTTTAGATTGGAAGGATAGGTCAACTTGTGTATTGTTTGGTGATGGTGGTGGTGCTGTTATACTAGGTAGCAAGCAAAATGGGAGCGAAGATGGATGTATATTATCAACGCATTTGCACTCTGATGGTAATATTGATGTTTTATATACGAATGGTGGTGTGTCAACTACTGGTTATTCGGGTACAGTCTGCATGAGAGGTCAAGAACTATTCAAGCTTGCTGTGGAAAAGTTAGTGAGTATAGTAGAAGAAACGTTAATGCTTAATAAGATAAAAATTACTGATATAGGTTACCTTATTCCCCATCAGGCTAATATTAGAATAATACAAGCAGTGGCAGCAAGATTAGGTTTTCCTATTGAAAAGATAGCGATTACAATAGAAAAACATGCAAACACATCGGCTGCTTCAATACCATTAGCTTTAGATTATGCAGCACGTGAATCAAAGATAAAAGCTGGAGATCTTGTATTACTGATTGCAATAGGTGCAGGGCTGACTTGGGGATCTGTATTATTTCGCTATTCTGAAAATAAGCACTGATCTTTTAAATAGTTAAATACTTAACCCTTTAAATTAGGTATATAGTATTTCTTTTTTTGATATCAGAATTAAGGAGGATAGACAGTTGTACTTTATTTTTATTATAGTAAAATTAATCTTTATCCAGAACTTTCATGTTAGATGAATTTCATGAGGAATGTGGAGTTTTTGGTATAAGTCAACACCATAATGCTGCATTCAATTGTATGTTAGGTCTTCATGCCTTGCAGCATAGAGGACAAGAGTCTTTCGGTGTTACAAGTAGTGCTGATGGTCAAGTGTACTCCTACCATTCTGGTGGTCAGGTTAGCAGTGTATTTGACAATGTAAATGAAGTTACAAGATCTCTGCCTGGAATCTATGCAATAGGTCATGTCCGATATTCAACAAGTGGCAGTAAGTCTGGTTCACAACCAATGTCCAGAAGTAGTAGATTTGGTGATTTTGCAATAGCGCATAACGGGAATTTGCTCAACACACAAGAATTAAGTGAACGATTAAAAAAAGAAGGGTGTGTTTTAACATCAGATATAGATACGGAGCTTATTCTTCATTTAACAATTATTAGTATTAAAAATAATTTTATAGAGAGTTTAGTAGACGCACTAAAGCAAGTACATGGTGCTTATTCTATAGTTGCTGTTAATAAAGACACTGTAATAGGAGTACGTGATCCGGCTGGCATTAGACCTCTTGTTTTAGGAAGGCTAGGGAATTCATATGTTCTTGCATCTGAAACTTGTGCATTAGATATAATAAATGCAAATCTCATTAGAGAAGTGGAAGCTGGAGAGATGATTATTATTGATAAGAATGGTACTCTTACCAGAGAGTTTCCATTTGCAAAACAAAGGTCAACTTTTTGTATATTCGAATATGTTTATTTTTCAAGACCGGACAGTATAATGAAAAATAAATCTATATATTCTATAAGAAAAGATATAGGAGAAATGCTTGCAAAAGAAAGTCCTCCTGATAGAGATGCAGAGATGGTGATTCCAATACCTGATTCAGGTATACCAGCAGCAATAGGGTATGCAAAACAATCAGGACTGCCTATAGAATATGGAATAATAAGAAATCACTATATAGGAAGAACATTTATACAACCAACTGCTGAAGTCAGAAAAGTAAGAGTACAACTGAAGTATAATGCTAATAAACATATTTTAAAAAATAGAAATATAATTTTGATAGATGATAGTATAGTACGTGGCAGCACACTTAAAAATGTTATATCGATGTTAAGAGCTGCAGGTGTAAATAAAATTCATTTAAAAATTTCGAGTCCTCCAGTGAGACATTCTTGTTTTTATGGCATAGATACACCAATACGTAAAGATTTGATAGCTACTAATTTTTCAGTAGAAAGGATGCAGGAAATTATAGGGGTAGAAAGTCTTTACTTTCTGAGTATTGATGGGTTGTATTACGCTATAAAAGGAATAAAGCGCAATAACGAGGCACCTCAATATTGTGATGCTTGCTTTACTGGAAATTATCCGATTGGTCAGTAATTATTTGTGTTAAAAATAATAAAAACTAAATTAAAGCTACTATAAAAATAGTAAAAGGGATTATAAATATAACTTTATTTTAAAATTAATAATTCTTATTTTTGCTTCTTTAAGAAGCAGTTCTTCCTTGATCTTTGAATTGCTCTGACGTTATGTCATGTATCTGAGTAGTTGGATCTCTTCCATTTTCTTTAGTCAATTTGTTAACAATAGCTGATATGCAACATGCCACCAAAACGAAAGGTATTATACTGAGCACGTTAGATGCAAATCCTATCGCCAAACCTACTGGTACAGATACTGGCAAGGAAGAAAGAGGAAAAAGAAATTGAAATAATACCGGATGATCTACAATTGCAATAGTAGTAGCTGCTAAATCAAGATTAGTAAATAGTGATGAAGTCAATATACCGAGAGCAAAACCTGTGCCTATAACAAACGGTATAAATGCAACTTTCATTAGGATTTCTTTTCTGGTTTCTTTATTATTTATAGCACTAAACCCACCTTTATAAACTGCATACGGTAAGTATATAAAAAATCGTAAAAAAGAAGCAAAGAAAAAAAATATACCGCTAGCAATAACACCAAATAAAGGCAATGATAAAGATGTAATAAAATAAAGAGATAATACAATACCAATAAAAGCAACATAACTGCATACTGCACTAATTTTCTTATAAGTTTTATTATTTGATAGATTAAGAGGAGGCTCAACAATATTTTCTAAGTTTTCTGATGTGTTGTCTGTAATTTCTGTTATTGTAACCATAATGAACCTATAAATAATAATTGATTAATTTATAATAATATATTTATAATATTGAGTAAAGTTTTATTCAACATTTTGTAAAAATCTTTACTTCTCTGAAGTAACTGTAAGCGTTGTAAGTATAAAGATGGCGTCTTTTTTACCTTTAACTGTTTTTTAGTTTTATATCTTGGAAACAGTATTTATTTTTTAACTAGGAACTCCTATACAGTTTAGGATAAGGAGGAGCCACTGTTAATTTCTTAATTCATACTTTTCTACTGTAATTCTTTACAACGCAAAAACCTTCCTTTTCTAATACTTTCCTTATAGATTGATCCTATACT
>NZ_JAZHPY010000150.1:0-644 GCF_036711655.1 Wolbachia endosymbiont of Pentidionis agamae
TATTTCAATAACATTACTGCGGCCATTTGCAGCTGCGAAATGTATTGCTTGATATCCGCGTACATCCGTTTTGTTGACATCAACGCCTTCGCGAATAAGCCGCGAAACAGTGTCCGCATCTCCACTCCGTGCTGCCTCCAACAACGACATAACTTCTTCGAGAACTGTGTTTACCTTTTAAAACTGTTAATGAAAAAGCACAAATTAAACGACGAATCATTCCTATTACATTTCAAATTGAGTTCATTTCGAGAAATAAACGCAATTAAATTATTGTTTTACATTTCACAACATTCAAATAAAGATGAAATTAAATTCAAATTCCGAGAAATATTATTTGCGAGTAACATTTTGTTAAAAGATTAAAGTTAAATTGTTCAGTATTTAACTGACAATATCTGCTTTTATTTTTTGACTCTAAACAATAAAGCGTGATTCGTGTGTCGACGCAGATTTGAAGTTCAGTGCAGAGTTAATTATTTTGAATAACAAAGCTAATAATTATACCGAACGTTCAACAAACTCAAGCAAATATTTCAATTTGTTTCATAACATAAAAGCTAAAAAATTAAAGTCAATCACTTGCGCAACAAAAATTACATTCGACTGGGTTAACGTTTAATGCGAAACGAAATCAAAAGAGC
>NZ_JAZHPY010000151.1:0-639 GCF_036711655.1 Wolbachia endosymbiont of Pentidionis agamae
ATTTTCCAAAATTGGAAAACATATATTTTCAAAAATGGAATAATGGAGAAGAACCAAGCTTTAGTCTTAACTAGTTAGAGAAGTCCGTATAAACAATGGTCGGAAAGAAAAAACAATCTTCTGTAGACCTCTTCGAAACTATAAAAAGTAAAATGATGCTAAGAAAACAGCTTAATTGGAGAGATTAATGGAGAAATCTAAGTAATGTCAAGTAAAATATTTATTTTTCCTTAAGAAGAGTGTATGGGGTAGAAAATATTGCTTCCTGAGTTTCGCCATCACCATTATAATATAGAAAATCAAGTAAAAATCTCAAGAATTTTAATCTCAGAATATTCAGTTTAAGCTGAATATCCAATTCTTTCATAGAAAAAATAAATTTATCTTCAAAAGGTACTTGAGATAATTACTAGTATTATACATAATTTATTAATTAATGAGGCAAACTTTATGCGTGAAAATATCAAAAAATTATTTAAAGCAATTAAAGACAATAATTTAACAGAAGTTAAGAGATTGATTGAAGTAGAAAAAGTTGATGTTAATACTGTTGATTGTTATAGAAGGACTCATTTACATAAAGCTGCTGAACATGGTCATACAGACATTGTAAAATTTCTAATAAATCATAAAGCAAAT
>NZ_JAZHPY010000152.1:0-636 GCF_036711655.1 Wolbachia endosymbiont of Pentidionis agamae
CGTACTAAAAGGCGCAAATACTTTGGACGCCACCCATCTACATTAAGACGTTTCCTATTGCGTAACTTTCTTTTCTCACAATTACTTAAAAAATTATATAGTCTTCTCATACACAATGCCTCAATTATTTCTTCTTATTTACTGTCTTGCGAAGCATAAACTTACCTTTCAATACTATTCCTTTACCTTTATAAGGATTATACTTTCTAAGCTTACATATATCAGAAGCAACAGAATAAATCTTTTGCTTGTTTATACTACTTAATATTATTTGATTTTTTACACATTGAGCTTGAACACCATCAGGAAGCTTGTATTTTATATTATGACTATAGCCTAAAGATAAAGTTAAATACTTACCACTATTAGCTGCCTTATACCCAACACCAATAATTTCAAGTTCAACAGTAAAATTATTTACTAAACCTAAAATAATAGAATTAATATTACTCCTACATGTACCTAACATAGGTTTTGTTTTATCATTATCAGCATATTTTGGATTAATTGAAAAACATAACTGATCACCGATAACTTCATATACTACAGAATCATGCAAACTAACTTCCTTAATTCCTTTACTGCCCTTAATCAAAAAATTTCTGTTATCCTTACACTCAACTGAAACATTTGCAG
>NZ_JAZHPY010000153.1:0-628 GCF_036711655.1 Wolbachia endosymbiont of Pentidionis agamae
ATCAACACCAGTTATGTTAGATAAAGTTAAATCAGCTTTGTTAGCTAGGTCAGTTGTTTTAGCAAAACCAGTTACTTTAGTTGCAACATTATCTTCAGTAATAAGCTTCCCTTGCGCTGCTAAGAACTCTGCTGCTGATTGATTATTAGTATTATCATATTTTGCTTTATCAGTTGCTCCAAGTAATGCTCCAAGCTTATCCACAAGTACGTTTTTACCAGTATCTTCTGCAGCAAATATTCCTGTTGCTATATTAGTTATTAGTGGCATTATGTTTGTATCTTTTGCAATATTCGCCCAACCTTTTACAGTAGTAGATGAACTTAAACTAGCAGTAGCTGCTGCGTATCTAAATACAGGGGATGTAATATCCTGTATATCCAATTCAAAGATATTCCCTGCAGAATTTTCAAAGGTTATAAACCTTACATCTTGTAGAGTTTTTGCATTATTTTGAGTTGATGTTGTTCCAAATGTTAAACCTACTGTCATATATCATTCTCCATAAAAAATAATAACATGCAGGAAAATAATATATTTTTCGTAAATACTAAATTTAATTTACTCTATATTTTTTTTATATCCTCTAAAGTAAGCCCTGTTGCATCCACTATTACTTCAATTGGAA
>NZ_JAZHPY010000154.1:0-626 GCF_036711655.1 Wolbachia endosymbiont of Pentidionis agamae
TAAGAGCATCCATGTTAAATATATGAATCGCAAGGCATTACTTAAGCTAGATGAGTTAATAGAGGTTGAGTTACCTATACTTAGTGGAACTGCAGGTCCTAGAGTATTGGATGTGCAGGGTTTACATAAGCAAACTGGCTTGTTTACTTATGATCCAAATCTTATCTCAACAGCTTTGTTAAATATATGAATCGCAAGGCATTACTTAAGCTAGATGAGTTAATAGAGGTTGAGTTACCTATACTTAGTGGAACTGCAGGTCCTAGAGTATTGGATGTGCAGGGTTTACATAAGCAAACTGGCTTGTTTACTTATGATCCAAATCTTATCTCAACAGCTTTATGCTCATCGTCTATAACATTTATAGATGGTGATAAAGGAATATTAAAGTATCGAGGGTATGACATAAAGGTTCTAGCAGAAAGTTATGATTTCATAACAATTATTTATTTGTTATTGTATACGAGTTTACCAAGTAGCACTCAGTATAAAGAGTTTTTTGCTGAAGTACATAAATTGTCAAAAGTCTCAGAGGAGGTTGTGCATATAATAAAAGCATTTCCATGCAATGCTCATCTAGCTTAAGTAATGCCTTGCGATTCATATATTTAACATGGATGCTCTTA
>NZ_JAZHPY010000155.1:0-599 GCF_036711655.1 Wolbachia endosymbiont of Pentidionis agamae
TTTCCCAATTTTTGCTTGGCAATTTTACATCTTTCTAGCTCCTGGGTTGTATAAAAATGAAAAAGCAATTTTTTTACCTTACTTAATTGCAACTCCTACACTCTTCATAATGGGTGCAATCATAGCTTATTACTATATATTTCCTTTTGCATGGAAATTCTTTATTGCATTTGAACATAGTGGTAAATCTTCCGGTATACCAATAGAGTTTATGCCATCGGTAAGTGAATACTTAGACCTTGTAATTCAGCTTATGTTTGCATTTGGCGCTGCTTTCCAAATCCCAGTAATATTAACATTAATGGTAAGAGTTGGACTTTTAACTGTTCAAAGTCTATCAAGTAAACGCAGAGTTGCAATAGTAGTAATTTTTATTATTGCTGCAATTTTGACCCCACCTGATGTTTTAAGCCAAATAGGGCTTGCAGTACCAATGATTATTTTTTATGAGATATCAATATTGATATGCAAATATATTGAAATAAGGAAACAAAAAAACTCATCTAAACTTAAAATTTGACTCTATTTAAGAACCTCTCACATGTAAGTACTTTTAAAAAATATCAACCATATTTTATGGTATATAATACTTGCTCAAT
>NZ_JAZHPY010000156.1:0-575 GCF_036711655.1 Wolbachia endosymbiont of Pentidionis agamae
CCGATTTTAAGCCAGTGCCCATTTCACTGCGTCATGCTTAAGAAACACACAATAATTCAGTCGCGAAATTAGCGAAACTTCGATTTCGCGACTCTTTTTGACTGAGAAACAGTGTCGCAAAGAAATAATTGCGAACAACAGTTTCAACAAATAAAAACATGCACTGTTACAAGAACAATTTTAAAATGTTGCAAATTTTACAGCAATGTTCAATTGTTTGTGCATTGTTTGTCACATCTTGTGTGGGAAAGTAATTCGTCGGCGACTTTTGAAGTCAATAAAAATCGAAAAGTCGTCGACGATTGCGAACAAAACTGAAACTCGGTTCACACGAAAATCGAGTTCAGTCCGGTTCTTTCCATAAACGCAACCGATTACGCGTTGCATTGAACGAACCTTAAATAACTAAATTTTTGAAAAGCGCGATTATTCACGTGTCTAAACGAACTTCGGTGGACGCGTCGCCCGCGTTACCGATATTCGGTGACGTTAACAATCTGTGTCAACTCTGTCTTAAGTGTGACGCAGTGAAATGGGCACTGGCTTTGATTTCGGGCGGAGTTCGAAACCGTACT
>NZ_JAZHPY010000157.1:0-568 GCF_036711655.1 Wolbachia endosymbiont of Pentidionis agamae
AAGAAGGAGTGACTACACACTTTATCAAAACTTTAAATGAAAGAGAGCAATTAGTTCAAAAATTAGAAATAATACCTCTTGAAGTGGTAGTTAGAAATATTGCAGCAGGAAGTTTTTGTACACGTTTTAATATAAAAGAAGGTGAAAAACTTAAAACTCCTATAGTTGAATTTTTCTATAAAAATGACGAGCTTGCCGATCCAATGGTAAATGAAAATCATATTCTCTATTTTAATTGGCTATCTGAAAAAGAAATGGAAGAGGTAAAATCTAAAGCATCGAGAATTAATAACTTTTTACTTGATTTGTTTTTAAATGTTGGAATAAATTTAGTAGATTTAAAGTTAGAATTTGGTAAATCAATAACTGATAAAATTGTTTTAGCTGATGAGATTAGTCCAGATAATTGCAGATTATGGGATAAAATTACTTCTCAAAAATTCGATAAAGATGTCTTTCGTTTAAATTTAGGTGACTTAAGAGAGGCATATTTGGAAGTTGCAAGAAGATTGCAGATATACGTATAGAATATGAGGAGCTTTAATGTTTAAATGTTATTCTGAAAAGA
>NZ_JAZHPY010000158.1:0-564 GCF_036711655.1 Wolbachia endosymbiont of Pentidionis agamae
TATTATTTATTGAATTATTTAAAGTATCTTGATAATTATTTAAAATTTCTGGATTTACAGTTGAAGTAGTAAGCATTTTTTATCTCCCCTTGTAATTAATATATTAACTTAAATTATAAATATTAAATTATTTAGGTCAATAACTTTTTATAAAAGATTTATGTTTTAATTATTATTAGGAATATTCAAATTATGAGCATCAAAAATATATTGGGAAGAGTGACAAAAAGTAGATGGTATTTTATACTAGTATTTTTTTTTTAAGCATCTCAATAAATTTAGGAAGTTTATTTGGTATTTTAGCTCTTTTAACTTTATTTGCCATATCATTTAATTTACTAGGATTATCTAGCAAACTAATAAGCGTGTTTTGTAAATCTTCTTGTGTGGAGGTAGTTTCTTCTATAACAACTGCAGCACCTAAATTTTCAACATACTTTGCATTATAAAGTTGATGATTATCCTTAGAGTGAGGGTGAGGAATATATATAGCAGGGCGTTCTGCAGAGGAGATCTCTGCTATGGATGTTGCTCCAGCTCTTGTTATAACTAAGGAAGAATCAC
>NZ_JAZHPY010000159.1:0-540 GCF_036711655.1 Wolbachia endosymbiont of Pentidionis agamae
TTCTAATCCAGAATTAGCGTTTAAAAGTGCGGCTGTAAAATCTGGTATATCAGTAAGAAATATAAACTTTGATTGCACAACATTACAATCGGAAATTAGAGAGTATCTAATAAATGGTGAGTTTTCTAAAATATCTAAGGCTTTACATTTATTAGTAGACAAAACTTGCCAGAGCATTAAACAAAGAGATAAGTTTTTAGGTGTTTTAAAAAGCAATATTGAAAAGATTCTAGATGAACCGAAAGTAATTAATGATAAGAACTTAACTAATGACCAGAATCCAACTAAAAATAGTTACGAAACTGTTAATGTAAAAAGTAAAGAAGTGCAATTTTCACTATAAAATATTACTGTAGAACCTGCAAGTAAAATACAAATTGCAGCATGGGATTGTGGATTATTCATATTTCAGGTTTAGATATACTTGTATGGAAGAGTGATACAGAACATTAGTAAGGTTTTCTTACTACTGCTATAGATAGACGTTTTCATAGAAAATTTATGAATAATATATACTATATATCAACAATTAGTTTATAG
>NZ_JAZHPY010000015.1:0-13390 GCF_036711655.1 Wolbachia endosymbiont of Pentidionis agamae
TTAAATGGCATCTCTTCATTAAATAAACACACTGTGCTTGAACCATTTCTTAAAGAACTCTTCTTATTGAAAACACTATTGCCTAAGTGACATGAAACTTATAAAAAGTACTAGTCACATCACTAGGCATAAATGTACATAAAACTAATATCAAAATACAAATATAAGTGCTAACCCTTTACTCCAGAAATAATGATTTCTACCCTACGATTTTGTGCATGAGCTTTCTCATCTTTAGGGTTAGAAGGTATAACTAAAGGCTCAGACTCTCCTTTAGAAAGAGTTTTTATTCTTTTCTCTATAGAAGGAGTACAGTTAATCATGAATCTTTTAGCTGAATTTGCGCGTCTCTCACCTAGAGCAAGATTGTAATCATGGGAACCACGATTATCAGCATGACCTACAAGAACGATTTTTGCATTTTCATTATCTTGCAAAAACTCTAACGCATCAAGTAATACATCCGCACTTGCTTCACTAATATCTGATTTATCATATGCAAAAAAGACTCTATGAACATTTTGTTGTTTCTTGGTTTGAGATGTTATTGTAGTAGCTGATTGATTCATTTTAGAATGTCCCTTCCTCATAAGAGGATTAGGAGAAGCACTTGTGCTATAAATAACCAAACAAAAAAAAGGTATTATCATTAACTTATTCCACATTATTAAAACCTCCGAATTTAGAATTATAATTACCCTATACTATAAGTTAATGATGATACTTATTAAGTCAAGAAAAATATGATTGCTTTCTAAGATGTAGTTTAGTAATAACTTTTTATTTGTATATAATATACTTTGAGTTAATCTATTTTAAAAATTATATAATTATGAAATCTTATAAATTTCTACAACAGGTATTCGGTCGGATAAGAATTATTGATAATACACTAGTGACATTAAGTAAAAGTCAACTTAATGTGAATGATAAAGTTGAACAAATCGACTTGATGCAAGATATGAAATATGAAATTATCTCTCATGATTTAGTAAAAGAATCACTTTCAGATGTGTTATCTAAGAAAGAAAATCTCAATGACTGGCAATTAAAAAATATACAATTAATCAATAAAATTTATGAGGAAATTAATATACTACCTATTGATTTAGTTAAAGCTCTATCTAAGGCTAGGATTGAGGGTAAAGAATTGTGGAATTTAGCATATTATGATAATAATTTTAAAAATCTGATTAATCCTTTAAGTAATGTAATTTCATTGGTACGTGAAGTTGCTTCAATTAAATCAAAAAATTTTGGTTATTCAATGTATGATGCAGTACTGGAAGATTATGATTCTAGTATTAAAGAGGAGGATATCAATGATGTATGCGCAATAGTTGGCAAATTCTTTCATGAAAATAATTATCTAATAACTGAAAAGCAAAATAAGAGCACTGATACCAAAGGTATTTTTCATAGTATAAATACAGCATTGAATAATACTGTTTTAAGAAGAATAAAGATAAAAAAGACAGAGAGAGTTTCTGATTATCATTGCTTTTCATCCTGCTCAACTCAATTTATTAGTAATCTTAATTTATCTGATCTTCTTTATAGCAGTGGTTCTATAATATATAAAAAAGGGTTACAAAAAAAATGGATTAATCAACCAATTGGGGATGTTTCTGGATATGTTATGTACGAAACTCAAGGATTACTGATGGAGAAAATTATAGGAAAATCAATGGAGTTTTGTGAATACATTCAACCTATTGTATTTAAACATTCTGATATCAGTGTTAATGATCTATATTGTGAGTTAAATAAAATAAATCAGTCAGTTTTGCTGAAAGAGTCAGACGAATTTACATCTCTTGCTCATATTATGATAAGATATGCATTGGAAAAAGAAATAATTTACAATAAATTACAAGTTACAGATTTACGTGATGCTTGGATGGAAGGAATGAAATACTATAATATCAGCACCAAAAACATCAAAGATAATGAAGCATATTTTCAGGATCATTATTGGATTAGTGGTATTTTAGGATACTTTCCTCTGAAATTAATAGCTGGAATAGCGGCAGTACAGATATTTAATTTCATTAAAAATAATTACTCCAATGCAATTAATAATATATCTAAAGGGAATTTTGATTTACTAATTAAACTGCTATCAGAAAATATATACAGTCATGGTGCTAAATATAATAGCCTTGAATTATTAAAACGAATGACTAATAAGGAGAATTTAGATATTGAATGTTATACCAATTATCTGTTGCAAAAATATACTCAATAATTTTATATTTATTGATTTAATTTGTGTTACTGATATAAACGTCTTAATCTATAGAGTGGAGTTTTATGCAATCTTCTAAAGTCATACGTGATAGCGGTCTTTTCAATAAAATTATAAACTTTTTAACCTTTAGGAACCTCTTTGCCAGTGATATTGCTATAGATCTTGGCACCGCAAATACTTTAGTTTATGAGAAAAACAAAGGTGTAGTTCTCAATGAGCCATCAGTTGTTGCATTAATTAGAGAAAGAGGCAGCTATGTGCCTTATGCTTTTGGCCACAAAGCGAAGATGATGCTAGGGAGAACTCCTGGAGAAATAGAAGCTATAAGGCCACTAAAAGATGGGGTTATTGCAGACTTTAAAAGTGCTGAGGAAATGATAAAGCACTTTATTCGTAGTGTAAATATGAAATCTACTATAAATAGGCCAAATATTATTATTTGTGTACCGTCTGGGTCTACACCTGTAGAAAGACGTGCTATACAAGATGCAGCAGAAAGTGCCGGAGCAAATCAGGTGTTTTTAATTGAAGAGCCTATGGCTGCTGCAATAGGTGCTGGGCTTTCTGTCACTGAACCTGAAGGTTCTATGATCGTTGATATAGGAGGAGGTACAACAGAAGTTGCGATAATTTCATTAGGTGGAGTAGTTTATTCACGTTCTGCGAGAGTTGGTGGAGATGTGATGGATGAAGCAATAAAAGCATATATACGTGAAAATCATAAGTTGCTTATAGGAGATTCAACCGCTGAAAAAATTAAAAAGAGTATAGGGTCTGCATGTATTTTAGAAAATAATAATTCTATATCAATAAAAGGCAGAGATTTAATTAATGGTATGCCAAAAGAAATAATGCTATCTGAAGATCAAGTTACAGAAAGTTTAACAGAATCTGTAAATCAAATAATTTCTGCAGTAAAGACGGCTTTAGAGAGTACTCCTCCTGAACTCTCATCTGATATAGTGGATAAAGGTATAGTTTTATCTGGAGGTGGTGGATTATTACGTAATTTAGATAAAATGATTAGTAATGTCACGAAATTACCAGTACGTGTTGCAGATGATCCGCTTTGCTGTGTTGCTCTAGGAAGTGGAAAAGTACTTGAAAATATGGATCACTTTGGTCACGTTTTATTTAGGCAAGACTGATTTTAAGGTGAAATTTATTCAGTCTTTTTTCAAATTTCAAAATTATTCAAAAGAAAAAATCTCATAGATTTATAGGAATAAAGAAGGTAATATTTAAGTTTTTATTAAAGAATATTATTTATAGAACAAAAGGATAATGTTATTAACAATGAAACTAAAGAGAATAAGAAGGGTGGGGGAGTGAAAATGTTTTGGAAAGATAGATAAGTTGGTAAAAAAGTTTTGTCTGAGGTTCTCCTTCTATTAATAATTTATGTTAATTTAAAAAAATATTAAAAATCCTTTGATATTGGTTAGTATTTTTACTAAACTAAATATAGTAATTATTTTATTAAACAAATTAAGGAGATTTATTATGAGTGATATTAAGAAAAGTTTATTGGAAGAAGATGCTAAAGCAGTTACAGAATATACAGAAGGTGCTTCAGTGTTTGATGATTGGGAGATAGTTGGTGGCGGCACTGCAGTTGCAGAATATAAAAAAGACGATCAACATGTGCAAGATGATTGGGAGATAGTTGGTGGCGGCACTGGAGTTGTAGAATATAAAGAACCTGATTCATCTAAAGCAGTTGCAGAATATAAAGAACCTAATTCATCTGCAAACAAAGTTAATAGTAGTCTTACAAGTGTTAAAGCTACAGCAGTTGCACCATATACGGGTAAATCTGCTTAGGTAAATACTTATATTAAAATCCTGAAATATTCTGGATTGAAAAACGCTAGCTGAGAAAACATGATAAGCCTCCTATAATTTCAAGTATATTAGGGGGTTAATCATGAATAAAATAGAGTTATTATGCTTGATTTTTGCAATTCAGATAACAAAAATTTTGCAAAAAAAATCTTTCTGAAGCTGAGAAATTTAGAAACTTATGTTAAAAAAGGTAACAAATCCCTTCATATCATAGAACTTAAGTAACCTGCAGGATTTAGTAGAATCAAACAATACCTTATAAGCTATATGCGTGCACTCACACAGCACTAAAGTAGGCTATTATTTAGATACTAAAGATAATCTACTTTAAAAGTAGTATACACTTAAGTAATCTGTAGAATTTAGAACCAAAACAATACCTTATGACAGGAATTAAGCTACGCATTTGCACAGCACTGAAGTAGGCTACCATTAAGAATCTAAAAACTTTAAAAAGTAGTATGTTTAGTAGAATCAAAATAATATCTTATGAAAGAAATTAAGTATGTGCGTGCACTCACATACACTGAAGTAGACTACTACCTTGACACTAAAAGCAATCTTTAAGCTACTTTTAGAATAACTTTATTATTATAACTGGTATTAACTAAATACCAAAGCAATTTTTTCGTACTTAGTTTTACAGTTCACTTCGTCCTGAAATATATCTTATACGCAAATTTACAATTTTAAGTTTTATATTAATTTTTAAGTTAAATAATTTTATTTTTAATAAAAATATAAAATAAAATATAATTAATGCTTGATATATTAATCAATTAGTGCTAACATAATAGTGTTATTTATTAGGAATATATTATGAGTACAATAGGTAAAGATGCTAAAGATAAAGAAGATTTGTTTTACCTAGCAATGCTAGGCTGCTACGATGACTGAGAATATGCACTAACATATAATTTTGGTGAACATATATTTAATAGTATAGTTAATGAAGAAGGTGATACACTACTTCACCATATCATTAAATATACTCATATCTATCAAAACCATATGATTAATACTGCAAGCATATTGATTAAATTAGGTATAGATCCTTTCATTAAAAATCGAAATGGTAAAACATGTTTTGATCTTTTTAGGGAAAGAATAGCTCAATACAGCAAAGACTCATCGCAATATGCACATATTATAAAAGTATTTAGTATAATTGATCGTGACCTTTCGTTATACAAAGGAGATCTTGACAGACTAGGAGAAATAGTAAGAAAGTACGAATGTATTAGTGAAGCTTTCATAAGAAAAATAGAAGATGAGTTTGAAAATATCTATGAATTGCATGTATTTTTTATGAACGATTCTGAATTAGAAAATGCCATGATTTCCAAGGATTCTATACGGAAAGTGCATAAAAAATTAGAAAATGAATATGCTAACAATTATGGAGGTCAGTATTATTACTTAAGTAAAAATAATGATAAAGAGAGGTGTTATTTAGATGAGTTATGCAATGGCATATATCAAAAACTGGATAATGAGACATCACAAATTTCATTACCTAAGTTAAAAGAGGTAGTGAAAAACATAGAAAGAGAAAAGTTAGCGGAAATCAAAAGACTGTGTGTAAACATTGGAAAAAAAGAATACGATAAACTTCTTCAAGAACGTATTTCAAACCCTAATTCAAAATTGGAAATGCCAACATTGAAGCAATTATCTTTAAAAACAATAGCTACTTCACTGATATAAGAATCCATGCTCTGTCATTATTTCCTATAGTGACAGAGAGATCTATTAAGAAAGAAAATTGTGCAATGCATTTTGCTTAGAGCAAGTTTTAAATTAAGTAGATATAGAGGACTTTAATGCTTAAATCTCATGTTATACTTTAAATTTTATAGCCACTCTTCTATTCTTTCTAAGTGTTTATAGTCATTGAATTTTAGAAACTTTTCTAAATTGGGAGAAACAGTAAATGGCGTACTTTCATTGAGGTAATGAAGTACAATTTCTGATAAGTTATCTTTAAGCTTTTGTATTTCTTTCTCACAGAATTTTATCTGTACAATATTGATTTGACCATAATCAAATTTCCAATATTCAAGATCTAAAATTTCCTTACCAACTGTGTTTTGCACTGCTGTGCCTTGTACGAGTAGCTGCATCGTTTCACTAGTAGATCCTAATTTATAGTCTATAACTGCTATTTTATCATTTAATAAATGTTCAACCCTATCACACTTTGCGGATAGAAGAATTTTTTCTAGAATTCTAAAAGAGAAAGTTTGCTCTACTTCAATGTAACTGCAGTTTTTTTTTCGAGTGTGATGTAGCATTATGAAATTTTGCATAGTTTTATTTAGTCTTGCTAGCCATAAATTTGAAAAATAGAAATCACAAGCGGAAAGTTTTTTCTCTAAAATGCTACTTAAAGATTCATCATTATTTTTATGGCAATATTCTTGGAAGATCTTATGAACCAAAGTTCCAAATTCTAAGATTGATGGTTTGCGGTTTAGATCTTTCAGCTTTTTAATATTTAATATATATTCAGCATAAAATGCGTAAGGATCCCGCATTAGCTTCGTTATTTTAGTAAAAGATAATTTTTCCATTACTTTTTCTCTGACATCTATTTTCGGTTTTGGTTGAGGTTTTGTGGAAGGTACTGTGTACTTTGGCGTGGATAAGCATTTTAACCATTCTTTATACGGTTGTGGTTTATTTTGGATTAATGTCTCTAGTCGCTTTAAAATAATAGGTTTTTTACCTAGCTGATTTGTTATATATATTTTATCTGCATGAAATAAATTGTAGAGATGGTACATAAAATATCCATACTCTTCTTGAGTATTTGGAAGGTTAAATTTTTTTCTTATCTCTGAGCTACAAAGTGAATTTTGAAAGCTTGGTGGGTAGCTTCCTTCATTAAAGTTAGCAAGTATGATCACTCTACTTGGATCAAATTTAGTTAAATCACTTTTTGGAGAAAAAAATTCTTTTTTAAGAAATAAAGTTAGTATTTCATTATATAAGTCTAAAGATCCAACTATTTGTATATTCTTACATGCATTAGTAAAATCCAACATAAACTTACAAACTTCATTATCTGAATTAACAAAATTTATATTTGATAATGCATAAATACATTTTAAATGAGTACTAGCTATTTCATGAATAGAGCAATTTATATTATCTAAAGGATTAAGTATATCTTTTAAAGCCTTGAAAATCACTAATATATCTTCTTTATTTATGCAATCATTAACAGCATTTTCAATATCAAGAACTTTACTGATATTGAATTTTCGTACCTGTATTTCAAATTCAGATACTATTTTTCTATGTCTATCTCTAGTATAACCTAGATTCAAAAAAGGATGTTTTAGAAGAGATAGTAATGCTATGCTCTCCCATCCTGAAGTAATAACTTTAATAGTACATAGCAAAAATGTTATATAAGAATATTGCATTTTTTGTTGTGTGCGTATTGCAAGTAATTCATCGCTCACAAAAAGTGAAACATATTCCTCATTTTTTGTTATAAGTGATATTACTTGAGCTTCTTCTTCTCGTGAATTACATGTTATAATTTCAATATTATTACCAGTATCAATGCTACTTAAGCTTGAAGTGGTATCAAAAATATAATCTATTATCTTGTTGGTTGTTGCATTACCTAAATATCTTATATCTTTTCTGCTCTTACCAAGAAAATTAATTAATTCTTTTAAATAATATTGATAGTGATTTTTATCAATTGATTGCCAATTTTCTTCACTTATTTCTAAATTTAAATTAGGTAAAATAATTGTGCCAAAAGGTAAATTATGAACAGCTTGAGCAATAGTTTTATAGGTTATACTGTGTTCCGCTCCAAAAAGAATGATTTTTTCATTATTTTTTTTCCATGAGCATGTGAGATCATTTATGCAATTATTCTTATATTCTGGTATATCGAGCATGCTTAAATCTTTTAAAGTATTACATAAAGTCTTTATAGCTAGAATACTGAAATTCTCATCTTTATTGTCAATATAGTTTGTATTATAAACGATTTCTAATACATGATTATAATCTATTTTATCCAGCAATGATGCTATCTCATATGAGATAGTTAGTGGAAGATTTTCTTTATTTTTTTCATTACATTTTAGTATAAATTGCATGAATAGAAGAGTTCTTGTTATAGGATTTATAACTTTGCTTGATTTTTCTTCACCTATATCTTCCAGTGCTAAAATTTTAGGAGAAAAAGTAGCTTTTATAGAGTAATTTTTTAAAGCATCAGTTAAAGCTAATGCATTTTTTTGGGATGGCAATATTACCTTTAATTGTGGTATTTCATCTTGCGTATACTCGGAAAATATATGCTGAGCTAATATATCAAAGCAAGATTTACCAGTTCTTATGCTAAAAATTACTCCCACGAATTAATGAAATGCATTCTTAATAATTAGCTAGATAACAGATATCCCTTGCATCTCTGTTGCAGTACTTAAAGTGCTAATCACCATTTCTTGATCAGTGATTTTTATTTCATCTGATGATGTTTCTTTTTTTAGTTTATAACTTCTTCTTTCAAAATAAAACATAATGATTGCAAATATTGAAAAACAAGAAACTGTAACTCCAGACACTTCTTTCCACTCCTCTCTATTGTTGTAATATAAGCAATACATAACAAGAGAAGCAACCAACGAAAAAATAAAAAAACTACACAACTTTAATGCAAGAATTTTTTTTTCTTTTATCATACATCCCCCTCTGCTTTTAATTATTTTATGCTACTACTTATAGTACTTAAAGATCATACTAACCTAAAATTTTAAAATGTAAAGAATATTCTTGCTTTAGTTCAATATTTTAATGTACTCTATATAGATATATTATTATTTTAATAGTGAGGGTAAAATTATGTATATTATAAATGCAAGTCTTTTATATGATATCTATTATAAATTCTTGAATAATCCTGATAGCCTTATTGAAGATGAAAAACGCATTGTAGAATCAACAAAGGAATTTGAACCATCAATTAAGTAAATTATATCAGAAGAAATATGTCCTAAGAACTTATATCTGATCCTGTTAGGATAATTTACATGGACGGTTCGGTATCAAAAATCGTGTTTGAGCGGTCTAAACTTAAAAAATGGATCAGCATAAATCCAAAAAATCAAACAGATCCGATGAATAGAAAACCTATTAAAAAAATCATATCTATTAAAGAAAAAATAGGGGGAAAACTACTTGCTTTATTTGAAGCAAAAGCTTATGAAGAAACTAAAAATATACTCACTGGTCTTTTATGTAAGGAAGAACAGAATCGTAAAATAGTTAATGAACTTTCTAAAGCAGTGAAACTATTGAATAATAATCAATACTACAAAAAAGCTTGTAACTTGCTTTTAAAGCATGGAGATGTAATTGCTAAAATAGTTGATGTTAAGGTTGATGTTAAGACTGTATGTTGTAATATTTTGGAGAGAACTAATGAATCTGGACGCAAGAATTTTCTAGAAGCTATCATCAATAAATGTGCAGGTGTTTACGACGTTAGATGGACTACTTTACATTGTATTATTAAAAATAGTAATGATGAAATTGCACAACAGAATAGGAATGAAAATATGAAGTTATGTTGTGCTTTGGCTGTTCCGTTGTGCATAAGTACTATATTTTTTACAGGTTTAGGTTTTTCAATATCCATAGAACTTGGTATATATTCTATAGTTACTTTGTTAGTAGCTGCATGTTTATGTGGGCTTGCATTCGCTCTAGCTATTGATGAGTCAAACTTATATGAGATTTCTGCTATAGGTATAACTTGTAGCGTTTTGGATCAGAAAGAACTCAAACTCTAAGTTCTCAAATCTCAGATTAAAAAGGGTAGTGGGTTTTAATGCTACTATAAAGTGAACCAAAACTATAGTAGCTTCTACCACTACTTTCTTAAATTGCTTGAAAATGGTATGAATCTTAATATACTGATTTGTATTACTTGAGCTAGTATGAAATACGATTTTAAAACTGCTGAAAAGAAATGCCAAAGTATGTGGAACTTTACTGTAAGTAGAGATATCACTAATAAAAAGAAATGTTACGTTTTGGAAATGTTTCCATATCCATCTGGTAAAATTCACATGGGACATTTACGTAATTACGCAATTGGTGATGTTATAGCACGTTATAAAAGAGCTTGTGGATTTGATGTTTTACATCCAATAGGATGGGATGCATTCGGGCTTCCAGCTGAGAATGCAGCTAGAGAGAATAATATCTCTCCTGAAAAGTGGACAGAAGGTAATATAGATAATATGCGTGCCCAGCTAAAATCCATAGGTCTTTCCTATAATTGGGAACGAGAACTTTCTACCTGTGATCCTGAGTATTATAAACATGAGCAAAGATTTTTTTTAGAATTTTTAAAGCATGGATTAGCTTATAGAAAAGAATCATGGGTTAATTGGGATCCAGTAGATCAAACAGTGCTTGCAAATGAGCAAGTTGTTGATGGAAAAGGATGGAGGTCAGGTGCAGTAGTTGAAAAACGTAAATTAATGCAATGGTTCTTAAAAATCACTGATTTTGCTGATGATCTGCTTGAGTGTTTAAAGACTCTCAAAAATTGGCCAGAAAAAGTTAAGATAATGCAGGAACGTTGGATAGGAAAGTCTGAGGGCGTGACTATAGAATTTGATGTGATTGGCTCAAATAAGATTTTAAAAATTTTTACAACTCAGCCTCATACAATATTTGGAGCTTCTTTTTGTGCAATTGCACCAAGGCATCCACTAGTGCAAGATATAGAAGAAATACAGAGTATTACAGATCAAATTAAAAGTAAAGAAGAAAGTGATGAAAAAGTCGGTATACACACTGGAATTTATATTAAACATCCATTTTTGGATAAAGAATTGCCACTTTATATAGTCAATTTTGTATTGATGGATTATGGAGAAGGAGCAATTTTTGGTTGTCCAGCTCATGATCAGCGTGATTTTGAATTTGCAAATAAATATAATTTGCCAATTATTCCTGTATTTTCAGAGGATGGCAAAGAATATAAGAAGTCTTTAAATGAAGCATATATAGGTAAAGGGATAATGTTTCATTCTGAGTTCTTAAGTGGACTTGAAATTGATCAAGCAAAGAAAAAAGTAATAGAAGAACTTGAAAAAAAGGGAATATGTAAAAAGCAGATCAACTATCGTCTTCATGACTGGGGGATTTCAAGGCAACGTTACTGGGGATGTCCTATACCCATTATATATTGTGAAAATTGTGGAACTGTTCCTGTGCAAGAAAAAGATTTACCTGTAATTTTGCCAAAAGATATTGAGTTTATAGTAGTGGGCAATCCGCTTGATATACATCCTACTTGGAAATTTGTTGATTGTCCTAAGTGTGGAAGGAAAGCAGAACGTGAAACAGATACGTTTGATACTTTTTTTGAATCTTCTTGGTATTTTGCTGCGTTTTGTAGTAAGGATAAATCTATAGATAAAAACAAATGTGGTTATTTTATGCCTGTTGATTATTATATAGGAGGCATAGAACATGCAATTTTGCATTTACTTTATTCAAGATTTTTCTGCCGTGCTTTAACAAAATGTGGTTATTTAAATATTAAGGAACCATTTTCTACTTTAATTACTCAAGGAATGATCTGTCATGCAACTTATAAAGACGAGCATGGTAAATGGTTATTTCCTGAAGAAGCAAAAGAATTAATGAATAAAAGCGAGAAGGTACAGCTAGGTAAAGCTCAAAAAATGAGCAAATCAAAGAAAAATATTATTGATCCAAGTTTTATTGTAGAAAAATATGGTGCTGATACTGCTCGTCTTTTTGTGTTATCTGACGTGCCTCCAGAAAAAGATATGGAATGGTCAGATGATGGCTTAGAAGGCTGCTTCCGTTATATAAATAAACTATGGAATGCAGTAATGAAATTTAAACCTATCAATATAAATTATGATAGTAGTGATGTTACAGGTGAGTTTTTCGAATATAGAAAAAAAATACATAAACTTTTACACGGGTTAACATCTGATTTAGAAGATTGTAGATTAAATTGCGCGGTAGCAAAATTTCGTGAAATGACTAATCTTATTGCTGAGGTAATAAGTAAGCCTATTCTTGATGAAGGAATATGCATATTAATCAGAGTAATTGAACCGTTCATACCACATTTAGCTGAAAGTTTATGGCATGAAATAGGAGGGGAGGGCATGCTCTACATGCAGCCTTGGCCAAAAGCTGATGAATCATTACTGGTTGATGATATGGTAACAATAGCAGTACAAGTTAATGGAAAATTGCGTGCAACAATTTATGTAGCAGTTAATTTACCGAAAGAAGAATTGAAAAGGATTGCAATAAATGCAATATCAAGTAAGATAATAGAAGATAAAATACGTGCTGTGCATGTAGTACCAAATAAAATAGTGAATTTTGTATTATAATATTTAGTCTTGTAAAGTGAAAAAGATCGATCGGTCAGAGTTACGAAAAAGAATTGCAATTTGTTTGCTATGTGTAGCAATTATTGTTGCTACTATGTCTTTATTTATATACTTACATACTATACTGCTTGGCCTTGGATATGTAATAGCTGCAGATTATATGAAAGATGCTATGACTTACTCTACGCTAACTATTCTACTATTTATGCTTTGGTTTGTATATGACCAAGTATTTAGTAAAATGAAAGAAGTAGAACTGCCAATATCTATAGAGTTAGCTGATTCTGATGATAGAAGAGTAACATTTGCAGATGTTGTAATTGACGATGAATTAAAACAGAAACTGCGGATGGATTTTTTTAATCAAGAAGCACGAAATAAACTTCAAGAGTTACTAAAGGTAGAATTACCGAGAGGTTATATACTTTATGGTCCTCCAGGAAATGGTAAAACTTTAATTGCTCGTGCAATTGCAGGCGAATCGAAGATGAATTTTATAAGTATTTCTGGCTCTGATCTTATTGGAAGATATATTGGTCATGGCGCACAGACTGTGAGAGAGCTTTTTAAAGTAGCAAAAAAACACTCTCCATGCATAATTTTTATAGATGAAATAGATGCTGTCACTCCTGACCGAGATAGTTTAACTGGTAATGTAGAGAGTCATTGCAGAGAGAGCTTAACACAATTATTAGTTGAAATCGATGGGTTTAAAAAAGAAGAAAATATAATAGTAATTGCTGCAACAAATCGTATATGTGATATAGACAAAGCACTGATTAGGTATGGACGATTAAGTGAAAAAGTTAAAATTTCTAACCCTAATTTAGAAATAAGACAAAAAATATTAGAACATTATAGTGAA
>NZ_JAZHPY010000160.1:0-536 GCF_036711655.1 Wolbachia endosymbiont of Pentidionis agamae
GTGTACCAAACCTTGAAGAAAAACAGCTCTTTTTCTGGGTACTTGAATTTCATTAAGATTTTTTTTAAATTCCTCTTGTTTATTCTTATCTATGGACTGGCCGTGGTCTAATACTTCATTCTTTTCATATTACGGTGTACTGTAGACTTACTGATATTCAGGCCAAATTTTTCCTGAATTTTTATTCTCATTTCTTTAAAACTTGCTCAAGCTGACTTTCTAGTTTTTCTATGGCGCTGAGGGGGAGCAAACAGTTTTTCTTCTCTTCCAAATTTTAAGTGCTTTATCCATGAAGTTATTGCGTTCCTTGAAATGCAGCATATTTTTGCTACAGCCGTTACACTACGCTTTTTTGCTGCAATTACAGCATTTAATTTTTTATGCATTGTTTCTTCAGCATTTTTCTTCCTGATTCTACCACCTGTTTATCTAATAACAGTTTTGATCTTAATCCCATTTTACACAGCTATTTTACCTATTTCACTATTGGCTTTTTTCCTTGATTGTCTATACGCTCTCTCAGTAATGGGAATTGG
>NZ_JAZHPY010000161.1:0-530 GCF_036711655.1 Wolbachia endosymbiont of Pentidionis agamae
TGAAGTTTTACCGCACGGATCAGAGATGCTGTGCAATGCTTACTCATCGTCACGGAAAAAGCATCACAGTTACCTGTGTTTAAACGCACTTGGATATTCATATATGTTGGATCGAACTCACAACGCTGCGATTTTAATCGATTTAAAAGACTGAAATGATTTGGTTGTTGGATTGAACAATACGCCAGATGTTTTTGTTATCAGCGAGGGGATCAAATTTATTACCGGTGGTGACGGGGACGATGTGTTCTTATTAGTTGGACAGAACAGAACAGGCCTTTTTGATGGCGGTAGTGGCAATAACGTATTAGTTGTTGATACTTATCGACCTCATTGTTCTCGAGTAAGAGTGATTTTAAGAAATTTACCGCTCAAAAGGTGAAGCAAATTTAAATTGCGCAATAATGATTGAATAAATTTTTTAACAGGTAGCGACAATCAAGCGACAACAATGGATTTTGCTGCGATGAAGATTGTAGTTGGAATGAAGCAAAGGTCTGAAATTTTATATTGCAGTTGCGACTTTCGAC
>NZ_JAZHPY010000162.1:0-508 GCF_036711655.1 Wolbachia endosymbiont of Pentidionis agamae
TAGATGGAATTACACTCCTTTATATGTTGCAAAAGGTTTAGAAACCAAAAAATTATTTGTGAAGTATATTACAAAATTAGAAATTTCTAGTCCAGATATTGTAAATGATGAGGGATTTAAGAAAAACAAAAAAATTATAGAAGATGATCCTGACCTAAATTATTATTATACACAATGCACAGCAGAGTTAAAAGAGCTCAAAGAGACAAAAGTTGGAGATTCAAAAATTACGCTTAACCATATTTTAGAAGAGGAAAATTTAGATAAATTAGTTAACTTTGCTAGAAATGAGAGCTTAGAAAAGTACTTTCAATCAACTAAGTTAGAAGAAAAGTTTCATATTTATGCACCTGACATAAGCAAGCAGTTGGAAAAAGCAAAGGAGCTGCAGAAACTAAAAGACAAAAAATTTATATGTAAATATGAATATAAAGATGAAAAGACAGGTGAAAATACAGGAGAATATAGAGAAACAGAGATTTCACTTTATAAAATATTGGTAGAGAAT
>NZ_JAZHPY010000163.1:0-489 GCF_036711655.1 Wolbachia endosymbiont of Pentidionis agamae
AAATCTTTGCAGTTTACTCCCGGTTTGTCAAAACAGCATTCATTAAATTGATTAAAAACCGTGTGCAGTGGAGTTTCATTTTCGTCATTAAGTTCGTTGCAGTTTGCGCCTTTATTAATTAAATATTCAATAGTTTTTACAGCTGTGTATTGTACAGCGTAATGAAGCGGAGTGTAACCACTGTTACCGTGGCTATTTATTAGACCATTGTTTGCTTCGAGAAGCACATCAATAATCTCGACGTTGTCAATTCTCGCTGCGTAATGAATAGCTTGATTACTGTCGTTGTCTCTGCCGTTTGGGTCAACATTTTTGCGCAGTTGATACTTAACTTTTTGTAAATCACCGCATTTTGCTGCTTCGATTAATTGTTCAACACTCGCATTGCAGTATTGATACACGTAAATGTCCGGCTCTGAGTCTTCAGGGAAGGCCTCTGCCATTAATAAACAAATGAAAACAAAACTGATTTTCCAATTGAAACGCAGA
>NZ_JAZHPY010000164.1:0-485 GCF_036711655.1 Wolbachia endosymbiont of Pentidionis agamae
ACGTACACAGGTTAGCATATGATAAAACGTTGTTAGAGAAAGTTATACAATAATTTTTATTTAGAAGCAATAATAAACGAATATGTAATTACAGGGTGGTTAAGCATGTGCACCCTAATGGCATCATGATAATTCTTCACTGCTTCAAACGATTACAATATAACATGTCTTTAAGAGTTATTTATATTTAAAACCTGTGTCAAATTGTTTATGAATTCCTGGAGAAAGTTACCGTATTGTGATTTTTTATAGAATATCGGGAATGTAAAATTGAATCTTCAATGAAAGGGCTGGTGTACCAGACCGGAGGCACGTGTGATCCGAGATGTGACCATTTTACAAAAAAAGTGGACACGTTTTTGGCTCGAAGTTTGTTAATTCTTGTTTTTTTTTTCTTAATTGTAATTATTCTATTTGTTGTTGCCAAAAGCTGCGACTCTTGTTGCGAAATAAACGATGCTTCAAATATGTAATTACCTAGAGTA
>NZ_JAZHPY010000165.1:0-470 GCF_036711655.1 Wolbachia endosymbiont of Pentidionis agamae
AAAATTTTTTGATTGTATTGCTATAAGTAGAGACTAGATGTAAATTCTAAAATATTATTTCTAATTAAGATACTTATGAATAAAACTTTAAAAGATATATTAACTAAAATCTTTCCTGCTAAAGTCGTAAGCACTTTTTTAGGTATAGGGTATTTGCCGGCTTGGCAGGCTCATTGGGCTTCTTTTTCAATATTATTTGTATCTTATCTTATTATGTGCTTGATACATGGAAGTGAATATATTTTACATAAAATGCCATATTCAGGAATAACTGTTGCTGTAGTTTTTACAATATTGGCTGTGATTATGCTAATAATTCAATTGGTTGCTATATTTATCTTTCATTTAGAGAATAGTTCAGCAAGTAGTAATGAAGAGATAGTTATACATATATCTTCAAGTCAAATACTAACTGTAGCGTTTTCATCTCCTGCTATCATGTCAGTTCACTTGAAGTTAAGTAAGCTTTA
>NZ_JAZHPY010000166.1:0-469 GCF_036711655.1 Wolbachia endosymbiont of Pentidionis agamae
ATTGTATATTTCACAACCAAGTATATTTTTTGTCATGCAAGGAAAATTTAAAATTACTTCTTGCATTGGGAGTCCACACATTGTTCTCACAAGTTGTTCAAACTGACTCACATTACATGCGTCAAGACTCCAATGACAAGAATTATGAGGTCTTGGAGCAAGCTCATTTACTAATAGGTTATCGTCTTTTGTAATAAAGAATTCTACAGCTAAAATTCCAATTAAGTTTAAATCACATGCTATTTTTTTTGCTATATGTTTTATTTGATCAGCGATAGTATAATCAATTTTAGCTGGTACCGTTGAAGTATCTAATATGCCATCGATATGGTGATTTTCTGCTATAGGAAAGTAGGATATTTGATTATTACTATTTCTCGCTATTACTATTGAAATTTCTTTGGAGATATCAACTCGCTTTTCCAATATATATTGCTTATCCCAATTGATAGAAGATAATTGGCTTATA
>NZ_JAZHPY010000167.1:0-466 GCF_036711655.1 Wolbachia endosymbiont of Pentidionis agamae
TGAACTTTTTGCGCAATAAAATATACGATACAATTACTCCTTGAATCCACTTTGTACAAATTTATTGCTTCTCTTACCTATTCCACAATTAAACAACCTTCTAATGTCTCTTATTTGCACTCCTAATATTGGTATTACAATTGCATACGTGGTTTAATGGCAATAAACCTATGACATGAAGGTAAACTCATGCCTGAAAATATTTCAAGATAATCTAAATAAAAAGACTTAAAATATGGAGACTGGTGATAGGTAATGCTTTCAGCAATTGTAATGCTAGGTATTCTAGTGGGTTTTTTGCCACTTGGCAGTAGTGTATTGACAAAAATTTTGTCAATGGCATTACAAAAATCATCGACTATACAAAAAATTTCTGTTATTTTTTCCTTCATTGGTAACCTCTATATTTTTTATAATTTATTGAGTTTATCCTGCTCTCCTTCTCTTAGCTTCACTTCTATCTATT
>NZ_JAZHPY010000168.1:0-461 GCF_036711655.1 Wolbachia endosymbiont of Pentidionis agamae
CTGAAAAACTTTCTCCGAAATGTGCTGAAGAAATATCGATACTGCAGAAAGTGAAAGCAAAGCTTAATGCCAACGCATTGAAGAAATTGTATATTCATTAGATCATAAACTTGATATTCATTTCTTTATCAGTGAACAAAGATCTTCTCAATTACGAATAAAGTTGAAATTTAAATTTTTTGTTTCTTGTGATATGGAAGTTTTATTTTCAATGTATAAATCATTTCTTCGTGATAATACAGATAATATGTAGGTTTAGGTTTACCGATGAAAACCTGAAAAATTTTTATTCGTAATCTATAACTCGCTTTTTCTATTTTAATTATCATGCATTTATACACGCATTTGCATCATATTTTAACACGCAACACACGCGTAATTACACAAAAATAACCACGCATTTTCTCAACACTTAATACACTTTATTCGGATACTGTAAAGAAGAGACTAATACATTTCGT
>NZ_JAZHPY010000169.1:0-459 GCF_036711655.1 Wolbachia endosymbiont of Pentidionis agamae
GTTAGCATCGTCGAGTTTTTGAGCGAGGATATTTTCTTCTTTCTGAAGATCTAAAATTCTTTCTTCGTAAGCGACTAGATCTTTTTCTGTCCAACATGATTTATCCAACTCATCATAAGCTAGCTTTATTATTGGATCCTGTTCTGCAATTTTTCTTAGATCCTCATCAGTAGTTTCTTCTGCATATTTGAAAAAAAAGCACCAACGCTCTATAACACTTTCTAGGTCTTCTACCTTACTTTTTGCAAATTTAGGTAACTCTATAAAAACAAACTGAAAATCCTTTAAATAATTGCCATTGGTCTTAATATCACGAATATTATGAGTAGAGGTATATTCAACTTCTTTAGGAAAAAGAGTACAATTTGAAATGGCAATGAAAAAGACTTTCTTTAAAGTCAATATAATTACCAGACTGTCTTGAATAAGCTTTGGCGGCGTAAAGTTGAGCACGTTTTT
>NZ_JAZHPY010000016.1:0-13356 GCF_036711655.1 Wolbachia endosymbiont of Pentidionis agamae
CATAAAAATATAATTTCTCCAATTAAGCTGTTTTTATTATTTTTTGAATAATCCTTATTAGGATAGGGACGATTGTTTAATTTTTTCATCACCTTGATCTTCATTTCTAGTAATCTTTTTACCATTTAATATATCTTTTATATCATCTCCTGTGAGAGTCTCAAACTCTAGCAAATTCTGTGCTATAAGATCAAGGTTATCTCTATGTTCAACCAAAATGCTTTTTGCCTTATCATAGCAGGAAGATATAATACGCTTTACTTCTTCATCTATTAATTTTAAAGTTTCATCAGAGGTAATGTCATGGCCCTGATATGGATTTTGTTGTTCACGTCCATGATATACAAGCCCTACCTCATCACTCATACCCCATTTTGTCACCATAGCACGTGCAAGGCTAGATGCCTGCTTTATATCTGACGATGCTCCGCTTGTGATTTTATCATAACCAAATACAAGTTCTTCTGCAACTCTACCACCCATAGCCACCACTATATTTGTTATTATTCCTTCTCTTGTTTCTGATACTCTATCATCTTCTGGGAGTCTCATTACTAACCCTAAAGCTCTTCCTCTTGGAATGATTGTAGCTTTATGTATAGGATCAGAAGCAGGACTATAAAATGCCACCACTGCATGACCAGCCTCATGGTAAGCAGTTAATTTCTTTTCTTCCTCTTTCATCACTAATGAACGTCTCTCTACACCCATCATCGCCTTATCACGCGCATACTCAAAATCATCCATTGTAACAATTTTTTTATTTCTTCTTGCTGCAATTAAAGCTGCTTCATTAACTAAATTTGCAAGATCAGCTCCGGAGAAACCTGGTGTACCCCTCGCAACTGTTTTAATGTTAACATCTGGTGCTATTAAGATTTTTTTTATATGAATATTTAATATTTTTTCACGTCCATTAATATCAGGCAATGGAATAGTAATTTGACGATCAAAACGTCCAGGCCTCAGCAGTGCAGGATCCAGAACATCAGGACGATTGGTAGCAGCAACTATTATTACGCCTTCGTTAGACTCAAAACCATCCATTTCTACTAAAAGCTGATTTAAAGTTTGTTCTCTTTCATCATTTCCTCCACCAAGACCAATACCACGATGTCTACCTACAGCATCAATTTCATCTATAAATATTATGCAAGGTGCATTCTTTTTTCCCTGATCAAACATATCTCGTACTCTACTTGCACCAACACCAACAAACATCTCTACAAAATCAGAACCAGATATACTAAAAAATGGTACATTCGCTTCACCAGCAATCGCACGCGCAAGAAGAGTTTTTCCAGTTCCAGGAGGACCTATCAAAAGGCAACCTTTCGGTATTTTACCACCTAATGCTTGAAATTTTTGCCTATGCCTTAAAAATTCAACAACTTCTACAAGCTCTTCTTTTGCTTCATCTATACCAGCAACATCATCAAATACTATTTTCTTTTTACCATCTGACATTAATCTAGCTTTAGATCTACCAAAGTTTATAGTCTTGTTTCCTCCTACTTGCATTTGTTTGAGAGAAAAAAACCATATAACTATAAATATAATGACAGGAAGTAGAGAAATTATTGTACTTCCTAACACACTAATTATTGACTCACCAGTTGAGAAAGAAAACTTTACATGCTTATCATGAAGACTTCTTATGAGGTCACTATATATCAAGCCAGCAGCATAAAAACGTGAACCATCTAACAATCTACCTTCAATACTCTGGTTTTTTATTATGACACTTTCTATATCACCTGAATCTAATTTATTTAAAAATTCTGAAAATGGCATATTAGTTTTACCTATATTTACAATTTCTCCACTAAATTGAACATAAGCAACCGAGATAAAAACAATAATTCCCAACCATATTAATAAACCTTGGAATACTCTTTTCATTTAAACAACTCTATATTTAACTTTGCTAACTAGTTTATATAATTTTTTTTAATTATACTATGAATAATTACAACATACGAGGTATAACATCCTACTTATTAGCATTAAATTTTTATAAAATCCTATCGTTTTTTATTGATAATCCTAATATGTATAAAGAGCAATTGGACAAATTAAAACTTCTAAATACTGACTTGGAAAATATACCTAGGTTTCATGTAATAGCACTTACTAAACTTTGTGGAAGTATAAAAATAAAAGACCTATTGTTTTATAAACCATCTAGCTATGTCGATAGAAGCAAATCTTTATTAAATGCAGAAAGTGGAGAAATTATAACTTTCATTGCCAAAGTTCTTGAACATAATCCTCCTAGAAAGAGAGGAACCCCATATAAAATAATTGTTGAAAATGATAAAAGGTATGTAAATATAATTTACTTTGATTACTCAGTTAAGTATCTATATAAGTTATTTCCTATCGGAGCTACGTTAGTTATTAGTGGCAGATTTGAAAGGTTTGCTGAGCACTTGCAGATTACTCATCCAGATTATGTATCAGCTAATGTGAACGAATTTAAAGAAATAGCATGCATAGAAGCAGTATATCGGCTAAGCCGTGGTATCACTAATAAAAATGTTAAAAATATAATAAATTCTTGTGTTAAGCGGCTACATGACTTGCCGGAATGGATAGATAGTACACTGATAGAAAGAAAAAAGTGGCTTAGCTGGAAGGAAAGTATTACCAAGCTACATAAACCAGAAGCGCTAATTGAAGCAGAGAAATCTAGGAAAAGACTTGCTTATGATGAACTGCTTGCATATCAATTAGCTCTAAAGTTTGCAAGAAAAAACAAATTACAGAAGAGAAAACAGGAATTTAAAATATTAAATAAGCATAGAGGACAAGTCTTAAAAGCATTATCATTTCAATTAACGGATGACCAAATTAAAGCAATAGATGAAATATCAGAAAAACAAAAATCTGAATATTGTATGGTAAGCCTGTTACAAGGTGATGTTGGTAGTGGAAAAACTATAGTTGCGCTTTTCGCTATATTAAATGCAGTAGAAAATAACTTGCAGGCAGCTTTAATGGTTCCAACAACAATTTTAGCAGAACAACATTATAGCTTGATTGAAGAAATTTTATCTTCAACCAGCATAAAAGTTGCGCTTTTAACTAGTAAAACCAAACGAAAAGAAAAAAAGATTATTATAAATGAGCTTGCAAATGGCATGATAAACATAGTAATTGGCACTCATGCGTTATTTCAAGATAATATTTTATTTAAAGACTTAGGACTTGTAGTAATAGATGAACAGCAAAGATTTGGCGTAATGCAAAGGAACAACTTGATATGGAAAGGAGAAAACACAGACATACTTTTTATCACGGCAACTCCAATTCCAAGAACTCTGCAGCAAGCAATATATGGTGATATTGAATGTTTAACGCTTAAAGACAAACCTAAATGCAGACTGCCAATAAAAACTGTGACTATTAGCATGAAAAGAACAGCAAATGTTATTAAAAATCTGAAAGATGCTATAGATAGAGGTGAAAAAGCATATTGGATTTGCCCTTACATAAAAGAAAATCAAGATATTGCTGCAGTAGAAATGCGCTTTCAAGAATTACAAAAAACTTTTACTGATAAAATTGGAATGGTACATAGCAAGTTAACAGAAGAGCAAAGAGAGCAAGCCATGTTTTCTTTCAAAAGAAATGACCTTTTCTTGCTTGTTGCAACAACTGTGATAGAAGTTGGTGTAGATGTGCCAGATGCAACTATTATGATTATAGAAAGTGCAGAGCAATTCGGATTATCTCAGTTGCATCAGTTAAGGGGTAGAGTAGGGAGAGGAAACAAACCTTCATTTTGTATACTTTTATATAATATTTTAAATAAGAACTCATATTTAAAATTTAAAATCATGCGTGAATCGCAAGATGGATTTTATATTGCTGAAAAAGATATGATGATAAGAGGAGGAGGAGATACTTTAGGTACTAAACAATCTGGACATATGGAATTTAAATTTGCTGACATTTATAAAGATCGAGAGCTGTTAAACCTTGCATGTAATAATGCAAAAAATATTATGAATGTAATAGAAGATCATCCTTTAAAGTTGCTGCTTAATATTTTTAACTATATAAGTAAGTTTTTAATATAAATTAATAGTAGAATATAGTGTGAGGATATGAATACACAATACAAAAGAAAAATTTTTCTTTTACAAGTGGCAATAATTTTTTATAATTTAAACTAAGTAATTCTGCGGGAATAGCTCAGTTGGTAGAGTATAACCTTGCCAAGGTTAGGGTCGAGGGTTCGAACCCCTTTTCCCGCTCTTTTTACGGACCAAAACTTAGGATGGTATGTAGTAATACTACATAATGGCTTTACGTGTACTTCAAAAATGATAGCAAGTTTAAATGGAATAATAGAAGAAATAAGTAGTGATCATGTAATTTTAAGTGTGGGTGGAATTGGTTATATTGTATACCTTTCATCAAAAGCTTTAAGTGTATGTAATATTGGGAATACAATTAAATTATTCATTGAAACCTATTCGAATAGTAGAGAAAATACTTCTCAGTTATACGGATTTGTCGATAAAGAAGAGCAGTTATGTTTACGGTTACTTATTAAAGTCAATGGGGTGAGCTATAAAACTGCAATATCAATTTTAAGCAAACTAACTCCAGAGCAACTATTCTCAGCAATTATCAATGAAGATAAAATATTACTAAAAATGAGTGGTTTAGGCTCAAGACTTATCACACGTATTATTACTGAATTGTATGACAAAGTGAGTAAATTAAATATAAGTAAAAGTAATTATCCAATTAAAGAAGATGCTGTTTTAGCTTTAGTCAATCTTGGATATGAAAAAGTACGTGCTTATGAAGTAGTGAGAGGAATACAAGATAAGTCACCAGAATTAGATATTCAAGATATTATTCGCATGGCTTTGAGAACTTTATGAGCTCTATATTATCTAGTGATAAGAAGGAAGAAGATATAAATATTAGGCCTGAAAGATTTGATGACTTTATAGGGCAAAAAAATCTGATACAGAATTTAAAAATATTTGTAGATGCTGCAAATAAAAGATCTGAACCTTTAGATCATGTTTTATTATTTGGTCCGCCAGGCCTAGGTAAAACAACCTTGGCCCATATTCTTTCTAAAGAAATGAGAGCTAGTTTTCGTGCAACTTCTGGTCCTCTCCTCAATAAAGCAGGGGATTTAGCTGCAATACTAACAACTTTAAATACAAAAGATGTATTATTTATTGATGAAATCCATAGGCTAAACCGCACTATCGAGGAAGTTCTATATACTGCTATGGAAGATTTTCGTTTAGATATAATAATTGGTGAAGGACAGTCTGCACGCACTATGAGAATCGATTTGCCAAAATTTACATTAATAGGTGCAACTACAAGGCTTGGTTTACTTTCTGGGCCATTAAGAGATAGATTCGGTATTCCTCTTCATCTTGAATTTTATTCTTTTGTAGAATTGATTAGTATTATAGAAAGAGGTGCAAAGGTTTTTGCTATTGAAATTGAGAGGAGTGCTGCTGAAGAAATTGCTTCTCGTGCACGTGGTACTCCAAGAATTGCTTTAAGGTTACTAAAAAGAATAAGGGATTTTGTAGAAGTAAGTGGTGATAGAAAAGTTACTTATGAAATAACCCTTTCTGCACTGACAAGACTTGGTGTTGATAAGATGGGTTTGAATAAATTAGATGTAGATTACTTAAAATTTTTATTTAACACATCTGGCCCAGTTGGTATTGATACCATATCTATTGCACTATCAGAAGATGCTCTCAATATTGAAGAAACTATAGAACCTCATTTAATAAAAATAAGTTTTATAAAACGCACTTCTAGAGGACGAATTCTTACTGATAAAGGGAAAGAGTATTTAGTATAAATCTTTGCTACAAGCCATCGCGTACTACTGACTTGCATTTTTACTTTAATTATGATAAAATTATCAGTTATTATTATATAATAAATGAATATGGAGAGGGAAAAGCAATTTACGATGTACGAAAAAAGAAATTTCACACTATATCAAGATATGTATGGTGGGTTGCTTGTGCTAATGGAAAGATCTTTTAAAGAAACAGAAAAAGAAATAAGACAGAAAATAACAAAAGAAATAGAAGCAGGAAAAAAAGTAACAGAATTAAAAGAACAAATGAGTCAATTAAAAAGACAACAAGAAAAAATGAAAGTACTAGAAGAGAATGCCAATAGTCCAGATCTTAAAGAGCACTATAAGAAGATGACTGATAAGAAAAGTGCTGATATTTTTTCTTTCATATTTAATTCATGTATGAAAGGTGATTTTATTTCTAATAATTTAGCAATGAAGGAAGAGTTTTTCAAAGTTTTGTTTTTTCCTCATTACCTTCTGTTCATTGTTCAGGAGCTTCCTAAGATTCTTAAATTTGCATTCTATCATGAGCCGTCTGCAGATTGTTTTATCAATGCAATGAAATGCTCGATATCAGAAGAAGCAGGAGATACCCAGGAAGATCAGAAGCGCAAGTATAATGATGTGAAAGCTGCTTATGAAAGAGATTATGGATCTGAGATACTAAAACTTTTAGAGAAGTTAAAGGAAATATGTGATAATAATTCCTGTACTGAACAGTTTTTTAACTTGATGATAGATATTTGGAGATTTATGGAAAAAATTCCATTGCTAGTAAAAGATATAAAAAAAGAGTCAGCTCTTAAAGCATGTAAATTGATACAAGATGAACAACATGATAAGGAAGCTGCTGATATACTAAACGCACAGAAATCAAAGAAAAAAAAGAAAAAGTTAGGTTTAAAAATGTTGTAAAATCTGATCAAACATCAGAGAATCAAGCAATATCTCCAGGAGGAGATGTTAAAAAAGAAGACTTATGTCAAGTACTAGGTGCAGATGAAGAAGAATTGCATAAGCAGTTGTTAAGATGGCGTGAAGATTTATTACAGTTAATAGATTCAAATTTTGATGATATAAATAAGGTAAAGGAACTTAGTAAAGAAATAAATGAATCAGTGCTAAAATTTGAAGATGAAAATATTCCTTGTAATGGTGAGAGCAAAGCATGGTTATACATTATTTGGATAGATTTTAATATACTTCATGCCCCCAATCTCATATAAGAGCTTACAATAGTAAATATGGTAATATTATCAAGCGTACTAAAGATCTTTTTGGCACTCGTAACTTTAATCGTGAATGTAATAAATTTATTACTGAAAATAAGACTGATATTAGGTCCTTTTTAAAATATATCGACAGTTTTTTTAAAGAAGCAGCTTCAAAGATAAAAAAGCTATCTCTCTTGGTAAACAGCAATCAAAATTCAAGTTTTGAAAGTAATTTTGCATTTACAGTCATTAAAGGAAATCATTATGAATTATTAAAAGATCATCAAGATTCCATGGAAGAACTCTACAAGTGGAAAGAAAATAAATCAAAGGCCGTAATGGAACTTGGTATACGAACTAATCGTAGTGAAAATTCAAGGGAAGAAGAAAGAGAGTTTTTTGAGCAAATTGACTCATCAAGAGAAAGAGTCTCTAAATTTATAGAGTTTTCTGAAAAATACAAAGTCATGATACATAAACATTGGTGTCCTAAACGTGATCAAAGAACAGAACAAGCACACCCTAAAGAGATGAGTGAATGTAGCTGTGGTATTGAATGTAAAGATGAGATTGCCAGTAATGCAGTAGAGAACGTCCTTAGTAGCCCACAAATATCACAAGCACTTCCTGAAAACAGTATGACATATAATGTTCCATATGATTATACCTATAATGAAGTAGGGGTCTTGTATAATGCAGCAGGAGTTGTATATCATCCAGTAGCTGTTTTGTGTAATACACAAATATCACAAGTATATCCTGAAAAGAATAACGGCATAGGTATGTAGCTATGAATTAGAAATTTGATAAGAGAAGTTGAACAAAAACGTGGAAGTAGGATGCTGAAATAAGATATCAGCACTTCTGATTGTGCAATTGCTTGCAGTGGAATTTTAACATAGAACCTTGAGGACAATTTATAGCTGGAATATACATTTGGCAAACAGCGTAAAATGACAAGAAATTCATGATATTTTGGTTAAGAAGGAAGAATAATGAAAAAGTTAAAATCCATCAGTATATAATTGATAGTGAAGACAGATTAAAAATGGAATCCCAGAGATTATGATGCGAACAAAAAAATAAAGGGCGAAAGCGTTACATTGTAAGATACAATTGGCCTTATTGATCGCAGCTTATGTACAACAGCATTCAAGATCGTGTAGGAGCTTTTGGTTAATGCAAGAATTACTACATTAAAGAGTTTTTTGCATACGCAAGGATACTATTTATAGTATTAAAATTAATGTTAAGGTACTTATTTACAGCCAAAAAGCTCCTGATATTAATGGATTTGAGATTATGGCAAGGCGCGCTGTTGGTGATAATTGAAAGAACTTTTGCTGAGCTATCAAATTTCAGTTATATGAGTATAAACTCTCTCCTTTTACTTTAAACACTATTACTAACATTATATTGTGTAAATTAGCTCATTCTTAAATTTACAGACAGGTTGTAATGCTATTGCATTTGTCATCAAATGCAAATATGAGAAATCACACAGCAAAGCTGTTATTATTTAATCTTGCCACTACAGCTTCTCTACCAATTAATGGCAAAAGTTTTGCAAGCTCTGGTCCATTTTTTTTTCCTGTAAGTATCATTCTTAACTGTAAGAACAAGTCCTTAGTTTTTATATCAACCTTGTTTTGTATAGCTTTTACCCAGTCTGATAATGTATTCTCATCCCAGTTACCATAAGGTAGAGAATCTAATATTACTTTCACAAATGTTCTGTCAACTTCCATGGATTGAATGTCTTGTGTGCATATTTTCCACCATTCAACAACATCAGAAAATCTGCTAATGTTACTTCTCACAGAATACCAAAATCTAGAAGAATCGATCTGCACTTGACTCAATCGATCTTTCACTACCTCAAATGAAGTTTGTTGAAGAATTTTACCATTTATTCTATATACATCATCTATGTTAAATTTAGTAGATGCAGAATTAATTTTTTGTATATCAAATGTATCAACTAGAGATTGTAGACTCGTATAAGGCTCTATTGAATCCGATGTACCAATCTTTGTTAGATAACTATTAAGAGACATTGGTTCAATTCCATAATCCTTAAAAGATTCCACAGTAAGACCACCATCTCTTTTTGAAATTTTGTTGTCATCAAAATATAGCAAAGGTAGGTGAGAAAATATTGGAGTGTTACCTTTTAATGCTCTGATCATCTGAATTTGCACTGCAGTATTAGTTATATGATCTTCTCCACGTATAATGTTAGTGATATTACAGTCGATATCATCTATTACTGAAGGTAACATATAAGTGTAACTTCCATTGTTTCTTTTTATAATAGGGTCACTAATACTACTCATTACAATTCTAATTTCACCCTTTACTTCATCTTTCCACATTACATCTTGATTGTCATCAAGCTTGAATCTAAAGTAAGGCTTACGCCCTTCTTGTTCATACTCATTCTTCTCTTGCTCTGATAGAAACAAACCACTTCTATCATAGATTGGAGGTAGCCCTTGTGCTAATTGCAATTTTCTTTTTATTTCTAATTCCTCTATAGTTTCGTAGCACGAATAAATATGCCCACTTCTTATCAAGTGAGCAAAAATTTCATCGTAATGCTTGAATTTTTCTGATTGTCTAAAACTCACATTCCAATCTATACCAACCCACTTCAGATCTTCTTCAATAGCTTGAATATATTTATTATCAGAACGCTGAGCATCAGTATCATCAAAACGTAATATAAATTTACCACTTTTTTGACGTGCATAAATCCAACATATTAAAGCAGTGCGTAAATTCCCTACATGCAAATAACCAGTAGGACTTGGTGCAAATCTTGTAAGCATTTTAATAAAATAATATAAAATACATAAAATAAAGCTTTTTATTATACCTTACTTACTGTCATTTTTCTAGTAAAGAGGTTAAACATCTAATAAAAATATGAACATTAAAATCACTACTTTGCAAGAATAAATAAGCTGAAAGAGTAGCATACCTTAAGTTGCATGCTACTCCATAATAGCACTAACGCTCTGTTTTATCTTTTATCGATGAAAAGTCCTTATCGTCCTTAAGCTCATTCTTAAGATTTTTTATTCCTTTTCCTAAATCACCCATAATTTGCGATAACCTTCCCGTACCGAATAATACAAGAATTATCATTAAAATTAAAAACAATTGCCATGGGCCTAAACTCATACTCACCTCCATTAGTTTTTAAACATTAATACTTGATTAAAATCAAGAGATATATATATTACATCACCTTTACTACAAGACAATATATCAGGCAACCTCATTAGATATAACTTTTTTTGTACATTGATACATGTCACATTATTAAATAATTTTATATCTTCAATCACTGCTTCTATATTACTATGATTGTTTAATAAAATAGCTTCAGGCCTAATCAATACAATTACATTATCATTATTTTGAAATTGACGTGCAGGTATCTTACCAAAAGGAGACTCTATATAAGAGTGTCTTACAGTAGCATGAAAGTAATTATCTTTATTGAAAAATTTTGCTAGGATATGATCCTTAGGCTTAATGTAAACATCATTAGGATGTCCTGATTGAATAATTTTACCATCCCTCATAACATATAGGAAATCTGCTACTTCTAGAGCCTCTTCCGGGTCATGAGTCACCATTAACACAGGAATATTTTTTTCTTTGAATAATGATAATATATACTTTCTTATTTGAGATTTTAAAATTATATCTAAATGTGAAAATGGTTCATCAAGAAGTACAACTGTAGGATTTTGTGCCACTACTCTGGCTATAGAGACCAATTGCTGCTGACCTCCTGATAATGCACTAGGATAGAAATTTTCATACATTTTTATATTTAATGTATCTAAAATATCTAAAGCAACTTTGTGTCTCAAGTTTTTAGGAAATGTTTTAATAGCAAACATTACATTTTCCACTACTGTTTTATGAGGAAACAGAGAAGGGTGTTGAAATATTAGCCCAACATTACGTTTTTCTATAGGAACATGTTTATTATCACTTGCAACCAATCTGTCATTTATAATGATAGAACCTGATTTCACTTTTTCTATTCCAGATATTAGTTTTAATATTGTTGATTTACCACAGCCAGAGTGTCCAAGTAAACAAGTGATATTTCCATTTTCTACTTTTATATTGATTTTGTTAAGAGCAAAGCTAGTATTGTTATGATAGAAATAGAAAACATCTTCAAGCTTCAGCATATTTTTTATTAACTCAAACGATATAAGTAGTATAATAACATTATATTAATGCAATGTATAAGTATTTTTATTCAAGGTAAAAGTGCAGACTCTGCGTTTGATCATGTCTATTATTGGAGTGCTTTTATTATTACTTAGTATAATAATGACAATTCCTATGAATGTTAATTATTACCTAGGTTATAATTGGGAAAATTTCGTTATTGGATCTATCATTACAAGTTTGTCAGGAACCTCTGCTTTCTTATTTGGCAAGCTGTCTAAACCACAAGGTACAGCTATATTCATAATAACTTCTTCTTCTTGGAGTATTTTATCAATATTTGCCGCAATACCATTTTATTTCGACAACTTAAGCTATATTGATTCATTGTTTGAAGCTATATCAGGAATAACTACTACTGGAGCAACTATACTGAGTGATATTGAAAGCAAATCCCCTGGAATTTTACTATGGAGAGCAATATTGCACAGTATAGGAGGATTTGGAATAATTGCAGCAGGAATTGCAATTTTTCCTTCATTTAAAACTCTTGGTCTTAATAATCTGCTTTATTCTGAATATTCAGATGCACTCAAACAAAGGTTACCAAATATAAGAAGTGTAGTAATTAATATTACACTTATATATTATGGCTTAATTTTTTTCTGCATTTTCTTCTATTATATGGCAGGTATGTCGTTCTTTGATTCCATATGTCATGGAATGTCGACTGTATCAACAGGTGGTTTTGCTAATTATAATGATGCTATTGGACATTATAACAGTGCTAAGATAGAAGTTATAACTATCATTTTTATGATTTTAGGTTCCTTGCCATTTTTAAGTTATTTAAAAATAATAAAGAGTTTTCACATTTATTATGATGAGCAAATATCTTTTTTTATTAGAATCATTATTTTTTCTTCTATATTTGTTTGTATATGGACATATTTTAATGTATCAAATGTAAGTCAAACTTTAGGCTTCAGACGTGCTATATTTACAAATGTTTCCATTATTACATCAACAGGTCATACAATTTATGATTATACACAATGGAGTTTTGTTTCCATTTTAACATTTTTTCTCTCTTTTATTGGAGGATGTGGTGGTTCTGCAAGTGGTGGAATTAAAGTCTTCCGTATTATTATATTAATAAAATTAATAAAAAACTATATATATACTATATTAAAGGAAGAGAAAAATCTTGAAATAAGCATTAATAATAAAATTTTAATGGATAAAGATATTCGCTCTGTTTATATGTTCTTCTTGATATATATTATGACATTTGCTGTCTCATCAGTAATTATGTGTTATATCAGTAAATCCGATTTTCTTACTAGTATTAGCTCAGTTTCTGCAATGCTAACAAATTTAGGTCCAGGGTTTAGTAAATTTATAGGTCCTGATGGTAATTACTCTATCTTCAGTGATCTAGCAAAGTTATTCCTATCTTTTCTCATGATCCTTGGTAGGCTAGAGATATTACCAATTTACATTTGTTTTTTTAGTCTTTTCTCAAAAAAAATAAAAGAAATATAAAAAATGCACTACATAAATAAAATATACTTTGCTAAGCACTTTGTTGCAAAAGAAGTTTTTTTCTGAGGTGTTAATTTGATATCTTGCATAACTGTACTAAAAATTGTAAAGACAGAGTAGTTGGGTTTACTGAGGTTTGAAAAAATAAGCAAGTTGGAAAAAGTCAGGAGTTTCGTCAATTAATGTGAGTGAAATGCGGCATATTCAACAGAGTGATAGAAATTTTAATAGCAGAAGGGGCTAAGAACCTATTTAAAATCTCGAATAGAGGAAGTAAAATAAGAATAGATTTAAGAAAGAGGTATATCTATGCAAAAAATTATCCAAGTTATGTAAATAGAGAACAATTTAAAAAGATTAGGCCGATTTTGGAGAGCAACAGAAATAAAACGAGACCAAGAAAACTTATGATGTGTTGTGTGGAGTGTTGTACATTCTGAAAAGTTGATGCCAATGGAGGATGTTACCAAAGGATTTTCCAAAATTGGAAAACATATATTTTCAAAAATGGAATAATGGAGAAGAACC
>NZ_JAZHPY010000170.1:0-439 GCF_036711655.1 Wolbachia endosymbiont of Pentidionis agamae
CAGGTGTTTTTTAGAAAACTAATTTTTTATATCAAAGCTCATCGAAACGGTTGATGGAAGTTTTATTTTACTAATGGAATTAGTCTTCTGTTTCCAGGCATTCTTTACGTAATCAAATGTTGCTTTATTTGCCGTGAAGGCGACGAACAGATACATTCCTTGTAACGTGGACAACAGTAATGTTATATCACCAATTATCTTCTCGTTGGTTTTTCGTCCAAAATAGTAAAACATTTGAACAAAACCGGTGATTAAACCCAGTCTCATGTAAGCTGCTAATTTTATGTTATCGTATTTATTGCTGGTCTTTAAGTTTGTCTTCTTTCGAATAGCTTTTGTATTTCGAAATGAAATAAACGTTAAAGCCGTGAGAAGCAAATTAAGGATTACCAACGTTATACCACGAAACATAATATAACTCACTCTGTGTGTAATTTTG
>NZ_JAZHPY010000171.1:0-430 GCF_036711655.1 Wolbachia endosymbiont of Pentidionis agamae
TTTTGAAAATGCAGAACACTTGTGTCAGTTTCTAATTAGCAAAGAAATGCCATTTCCAGCCTATGATCAATGTATAAAAGCAAGTCATTTTCTTAACCTATTAGATGCAAGAGGCGTGATCGGAATCAATGAACGTATGTCTTATATAAATAGGGTGAGAAAACTGACAAATGCATGCTGTACCTTATATATAAAGCAATAAAGAATTTATGTTATCTCAGTTGTTATTCGAGTGTATTTCAGAAGAAATACCACCTTCTATGCATGGTTTTATAATTACTCATGTTAAAAATTATGTTAGTAACATATTGAAGAATAATAATATTGGTTTTGAATCAATAGAAGTTTTTATAACTGCAATTCGTATTACTTTCTTTGTTGATAAAATTAATTTTTTAAATTTAGAAAGTTCAAATGAAATTAAAGGACC
>NZ_JAZHPY010000172.1:0-415 GCF_036711655.1 Wolbachia endosymbiont of Pentidionis agamae
ATTCACTTCACACACGAAATAATATTAAATATATTTATTCGAACACAAAAAGTATTCTTTCACATTAACACAACCGAAGCACTAAACCAACTGACTAATTATACATTGAATATTGAATTTAAACACAAAGATAAACTATTAATCATAACTTGAAATACGAGAAAATTATTTACAAATGAACGATGACACATTATAGCAAGTGTCACGTTATTCTCGTTTCACGGCCCCCTTTCTAAGATGGAAGCCGTCCTCGGCTTTCAGAACTTTCACTGTCATCTGTACTTAATTCGCAATTGTCTTCTTCCTGTACACGATATTTACTTAGACGTTCAATATGTACACGGGAACGTTGTAAAGTTTCACAATTTTCAACCTCATAAACATTGTCATTTAACTTCTTTACAATACGAAAAGG
>NZ_JAZHPY010000173.1:0-414 GCF_036711655.1 Wolbachia endosymbiont of Pentidionis agamae
TTAATTTTCTTTCCCCATTCTCTTTTTGTTTCAGGTGGAATTTTATTTGTTGCATCAAACCCAATCTTGCTTCCAAGAGCACTTTCAGGAGAAGCAAAATCTAAATAATCAATTGGGGAATTTTCTATCATGATAGTATCACGTGCAGGATCCATTCTGGTTGATATTGCCCACATAACTTCTTTCCAATCGCGTATATTTATATCACTATCCACAACTATGATAAATTTTGTGTATAAAAATTGCTTTAGAAAAGATACCACACCCATAACAATTCTTTTTGCATGTCCTGGATAGGATTTTTTTATTGATACAATTGCTATTCTATAAGAGCAACCCTCTGGAGGAAGATAAAAATCTACTATTTCCGGAAACTGATTGATAAGAATCGGCACAAAAATTTCATTTAGTGCT
>NZ_JAZHPY010000174.1:0-412 GCF_036711655.1 Wolbachia endosymbiont of Pentidionis agamae
TTTTATAGGTAAGAAAGTATAACTCCTTTCAGATGATAAACATTCTTAAAACCAAGGTTTTTCATATAAGCTGTAGATTTTTCACATCTAATGCCCCCAGTACAATACATAGCTATTTTACTTTTTTCTAGATTTTTACCTTGAGAAAAAGAACTTGCCCATTTAGGAAAATCACGAAAACATAGAGTTTTTGGACTTATTGAATTTTTAAACTTCCCTAACTTAATTTCGTACTCATTTCTTGTATCTACTATTAAAACTTCCGACTGAGAGGTAAATTCATCCCACAGCTCTGGTTCAATATATTGACCATTTTCAGTAATATTCAGGTCATTTACTCCACAATTTACAACTTCTCTTTTTAACCTAACCTTCATTTTGCTAAAAGGTTGATACTCTGCTGAAGTTTCTG
>NZ_JAZHPY010000175.1:0-402 GCF_036711655.1 Wolbachia endosymbiont of Pentidionis agamae
TGAATTTTGGCAGCTCTATGAAAGTAAAACTAAAATCCTTGAGATCGTGCTCGTAAGTTATTTTATCTAAAGTTATATGATCAGATTTATAGGCAGTTTTGTCTGGAAATAAGATGAAATCCGCGATGGCAATGAAAATCACCTCCTTTAAATTATGGTAATCATCGCCCTTGCTAGCCTGTTGAGAATAGGCTTTTGCAGCGTAATATTGAGCACGTTTCTCAAACCCCTTGGTGCGCGCAACCTGCATTTCCACAATGATCTGAACTCCATTTTGATCTTTACATAAAACATCAACAATGCTCTGTTTTTTTGAAGCAATATCAGGATCTTGGATAGTAGCTAAAAACTCCACATCCATGATTTTATTCTCTTCCGAAAACTCTAAAATATCGTTCAAAA
>NZ_JAZHPY010000176.1:0-402 GCF_036711655.1 Wolbachia endosymbiont of Pentidionis agamae
CTTGGGTTTTTAGTTTACTTTACTATAATTTAATAATATAATTAAAATGTTTTAATTGAAAGATAATGATAGCTTTAGAACAGGTATTTTTTTCTCACAATAATGTTAATAATATACATAAAATAGTAGATAATGCTCTAAAGAATAGTGATGGTGGCGAGCTATTTCTAGAATTTTATCAATCAGAGTCGCTACTTTTTGATGATAACATATTAAAACATATAGATTTTAACACTAGAAAGGGATTTGGCTTAAGATCTTTTTGTGATGACAGTGTATCTTTTGTCTGTTCTTCAGAAATTAGTGAAAAGGAAATTAGTAATGCAGCTTTTATAATAGGAAATTCAGTACATCTTAATAAAAAGCAGGTGGTAAGCTTAAAGGAAAGTCAAAAAATCCTAT
>NZ_JAZHPY010000177.1:0-389 GCF_036711655.1 Wolbachia endosymbiont of Pentidionis agamae
ATTTGCTTCACCTTTTCAGCTGTAAATTTCTTAAAATTACTGTTACACGAGAACACTGAGGTCGATAATTATCAAGAAGTAATACGTTATTGCCACTACCGCCATCGAATAGGCCTGTAACGTTCTGTCCAACTAATACAAATACATCGTCCGCATCCCCACCGGTCATAAATTTGATCCCCTCTCTAATAACAAAAACATTTGGCGTGTTGTTCGATCCAACAACGAAATCATTTCCGTTCTTCAAATCAATTAAAATCGCAGCGTTGGGATTTCGATCCAACATATATGAAAATCCAAGTGCATTTAAACACAGGTAACTGTGATGCTTTTTTTGTGACGATGAGTAAGCATTGCACAGCATCTCTGATCCGTGCGGTAAAACTTCA
>NZ_JAZHPY010000178.1:0-380 GCF_036711655.1 Wolbachia endosymbiont of Pentidionis agamae
ATTTCATGGAAAGTTGCCTCTCGGATTGAAGACACTGTGCAACGCATACAAAGGTAAATCAAGAGATCAGTACCACATTGGTTTGTCATCTCCAAAGCAACCTCGTATTATCTGCAAAAATGCACTGGGCTTTGAGTACACGATTAACCGGTCAATGAACGCCGCAAATCTAATTGATTTGGAAGACGGAAATGATTTCAGTGTTGGTTTTGCTAATAAGCGAAATGTATTTGTAATAAAAAATGGAGTGAAATTTATGATCGGCGGCAACGAAGACGACGTATTCATATTTGTGGGTAACAGGACGAAAGGTAGATTTATCGGTGGTCCTGGAAATAACGTACTAAACATTGAACATTACGCGCGTGCTTTGTAATTGG
>NZ_JAZHPY010000179.1:0-378 GCF_036711655.1 Wolbachia endosymbiont of Pentidionis agamae
TATGGATTTAGTAGCTTTAAAGTTTATAGCAATAGGACTTAGTATATTTGGCATGTTGGGCACAGCTTTAGGTGTAGCACACATGTTTTCTACTCTACTGAATGGAGTTGCAAGAAATCCGGAATCAGATACCAAAATGGACAAGTATATATATGTTGGTGCAGCATTGGTTGAAATGATGGGGTTGCTTTCGTTTGTAGTTGCTTTACTATTAATTTTTGTTGTTTAAGACATTATGTCACAATTTGATGTATTGCCGCAACTTGATATATCAACTTACTCTTCACAGCTTTTTTGGTTTCTCATATGCTTCTTTTTTCTATTCTTTATACTAAAGTTTTTTTTCTTACCTAAAATTGAGTCTGTGTTAAAAAATAG
>NZ_JAZHPY010000017.1:0-13134 GCF_036711655.1 Wolbachia endosymbiont of Pentidionis agamae
TTAGTATATATACGTTAGCACCAATATATATCCAACTACTATCTGTGGTAATTAGGCTAGATACAAAACCAATTATACAAGCAATAATCGCCACTATATGAATATTTACAAGCAGTTCTATTATAATTCTGATTACAAATCGAACATAATGTACTTTGTGATCCATATTTTTTTATTTTCTCATTTATCAGTATACTAAATTAGTATAAAATAACAGTGAAACCGATTGCATCAGTATTACACAAGTTGCGGATATCGATACCTTTTGCTAGACTTATTTAACATTCAGTATTAGATTTTCATGAAAAGAATTAAGTTAGGTGTATTGATTTCTGGAAGTGGATCCAATATGGAGGCCCTAATAAAAGCTTGTGATCACCAAGAATTTCCTGCAGAAGTTTCATGTGTAATTACAAATAATAATAAAGCTCCAGGTCTAGAGCTTGCAAAAAAAGCAAATATTCCATCTTTTATTGTGCAAGATAAGCCTCTTGATATCGGTAAAATTGATGAAGTTCTTATGCAATATAAAGTTGATCTTGTATGTTTAGCTGGATTTATGAAGATCCTGAAAGCTGATTTTCTAAATAAATGGAATGATAGAGTAATCAACATTCACCCCTCATTACTACCATCTTTTAAGGGTTTGAATGCTCAAGAACAAGCGCTAAAAGCAGGTGTAAAATTTGCAGGCTGTACAGTACATTATGTTACTCCAGAAGTCGACTCAGGAAAAATAATAACACAAGCTGTTGTACCTGTATTACCAAGCGATAATCTCCAAACTCTTTCAGAGCGTATTCTAATTGAAGAGCATAAGTGTTATGTGGAGGCAGTGAAATTGGTGGCCCTACAACTTAAAAATTAAGTATTTCTATGATAATGATAAGCCTTTTCAAAACTTATTTTTAGCCATAGTATCAGATTGAACTTCAAACCCCATCATACCTCCTATATTATCTTTAGTAGATTAACAACCTTCAATATACGCTACGCAATGGATCTAATGTAGCTTGAAGACGCTTTATTTGGCAAATCAAATAGCACTAATTCCCCTAACAATTTCTTCCTTGTTGTTCTACAGATACTCCTCTTTCTGATAATACCTTAGAAGTGTGGTAACCAATAGCAGTTGTTTCTTCCGTAGAATTTTTTTCCATACTTTGAGAGCTTTCTATGGATTTTGTACTTAGTTCACTTGTATTTTCTTTATTCACTTGCTTATTCTCGTCTTCTAACTTTTCTTTCTCTAAATCTTTATTTTCCGACCAACCTATTTTTTTAAATACATTACTTGCTGTATCTCTAACTTTATCCAAAACATTTTTACCTATTTCAGAAATCTTACCATTTGATATGAAATCTGTTAATGCCAACGTCCCTACAACAGCACCAGATATTGGATTGATTGCTAATGCAAGTGCAGTCAGACCTATCCTTACTTCATTTGCACGAGTTTTATTCCCATTACTCATATTGACTCCTTTAAAACAATATATTACTAATTATAAGGATAACATTACTAACTATTAGTTAATTTTCTTATACATATGAGTAGATGTGCCGTCACCAAGATTCGAACCTGGGACCTCGTCATTACCAATGACGTGCTCTACCACCTGAGCTACAACGGCCATTTTTTAATATTATCATGAAAAAAGATAAAGAAGAAAGGAAAAAGAGGTTGGCGCAAGCATTAAAACAAAATATTCAAAGAAGAAAAAAACAACAAAAAAATAAACAAAATGCTAGAGTTACCGAAAATAGAGAAAATTTTTAACCGATAAAATTCAAGGTAAAAATAGTGGCATGAAACTATAAAGCTTTCTATACACTTATGGCAAGGCAGGAACCCACCTGCCCTCTTTGCCAAAACCCTAAAAATGAACACTTCAAAACTGAATTAGCGTCTATGCCAAAAACTTACGCTGTTTGTCGTTGAGCAGAAAACTGATTTTGAACTTCAGTTTTTTCAACTTCAGATGAAGGTTTACTGCAATAGTGTACAATAGTCGCAACTACAGCAATAATCAAAGAAGCAACCCCTATAGCAGCAGCAACAGGAATAATAGCAGGTACTGTTCCTATAACAGGTAAAGCAACTGGAGTAAAAATAGCTGGGACAAAAGTAGCTGGAATAATAGAATAATAAGCTAATGCAGCAATAGCAAATGCAGGTATTGATGCTATACCAGCAGCAATAGCAATACCCTTTGAAACTGAGGACTTACCTTTTTTGATAGCTATTACTTCTCCATCAGATCCATTTGTATTATTAGGATTGTTAGGTACTGTTGCATTGTCAGCAGTACAATTAACATCTACTATCGTCTCCTGAGATGGGTTAGTACCATTATCAGTCGTACAACTTGCACTACTTTGTTCAGGTGTTGCACTATTAGGATTGTTAGGTGTTTCAGATATAATATAAGGTATAGCACTACTCTCATCAGCTGTATAATCTTTATTATCTTGTCCAGGTGTTTCTTGTGTTACTGTAGTAGTGTTAATTTTAGATGAACCATCTATAACAGTGGCATCAGTCTCCTCAGATATACTTAATGAGCGTAAAGTTTCACATATTTCTGATTCATCATACCCATTTGTAGAAGTGGCTGTATGATAGCTTGAAGCACTCGAAGTAACTCCAGTGTCAAATGAATTTTTATTAGAAAATTCTCCATATAGATGTGATTCATTACCGTCATCACTTTGAAGAATCATATCACCATTTACTGCTTCACTATATTGAAGCTTATTATTACTTGATTTAACACTATTGATCACAACATAAGTTTCATCATTAGATGTAGAATTATTATCCAGCCGTGGAGGTATACTTGACCCAGATGATGAATTAGCTTTTGACGCGTCATCATCAGTTCCATTGAATTTTAAACTTGTGTCACAACTAGTGTTTTGTTGTCTAGCCTTTCTCTTGTCTTTATTACTTAACGCATCAGGACTTGCTGTATAATTTGTCTCATCTATGTTAGGATGTTTTTTAGGAAGAGGTGAATTATGTAAATTCTTTCCTTTACCTTGACCTTGATATTTATTTTGATTTTTTTTCTTACTCATTTCACCATCCTCACTTTTAGTTGATAAATTATTATTAGAATTACTTTTAGAACTTAAACTTGTAGAAGAACTACCTCTTCCACTGCTACTATTCGGACTTTCACTTGCATAATCTCTATTTATAGTACTTGTAGAATCAGATAAAGAAGATTTAGCTGTTCCCTGTAATCCATTAACTTTCTTTTTAAGATTTTTAATTTGATTCTTTAAGCTGCTGATGTTACCAGCGACCTTTGCTTTTTTCTTGTTATCAGTTTCTTGATCGTGTTCCTCCTGTAACTTATGCAATCGTTGATTTTTTTTCTCTAATTCTTCCTTCAGATTCTGCTGATTTAAATCAGATTCCTTACTTCTGTGCGTAACATTTTTATGTACTCCATTTAACATTTTACCCTCCTCACTACTTAATTTATTATTTTCCATATTAGTATCTTTATTGTAGCACTCGATTAAGAAATTTGCTATTAAATTTCTGTCATTATTTGAATTAGATACTTCATTTGATTGTGCAGATTTAATTACCTTTTGCATAATTTTCTCATCAAGATCAGCACCTTTTTTTACACAAATCTTCACTATCTCAAAATTTCCTAAATCAATAGCTTCCTTAAAACTTTCTTTATCAATCGATTGAACTTTTTCAAGAACCAAATTAACAATTTTCAACGCTTGTGATTTATTACATCTGCATGAAGCTGCCCTTTGCATAGCCCAGTATAAATGTGTATAACCATTGCGGGTTATGAGATTAACATTCGCGTCATATTTAAGCAAAAGTTCTACATTTTTTATGCAGCCATCACGTATAGCAAGCCCTATAGGAGTCCAATCACTACTATCTTTATCATTAATAGACTCAACTCCTTGTTTAAGGTTATATTCAAGTGCATGATAAAGATCACTCTTATTGGACCAATAGTGCAAAAGAGAATGACTTTTATCTAATTCCCTAAGATAATTTACTATTTTTTCTTTTGATGTTCTATCGTGACTAAACTTACTTTCTGCTAAATCTAAAGGCAGTTTACCATCATCATTTTTAATTTTAAAATTGGCACCTCTTTCAATAAGAAAGAGTACAGTATCATAACTCAGCAAATAAGCAGCATTATGGAGTGGCGTATTGCCACGCTTACCTCTAATATTAATATCTACACCACTTTTAAGTAATGTATCCAACAGCTTCATTCTTTCATCATCAGTAGTTATTTTGGTTAAGTGTCCCATAGCTATATGTAATGGCGCATTACCGTCACTATCTAGAGCATTTACTTCAGAATTAAACCCATACCGCAGAAGAAGAAGTACAGTATTTAAACTCCTATACTTAATTGCAAAACTCAGAGGGTTTGAAGAAATACCTTGAGACACATTAGGTCGAGCAGTCTTAAGTAGTTCAATTAACTTTTTCTCGCATTCTACATTTTTAGTAACTGAAGCTGCTTCAAGCAGAGAAAATACATCATCATAATAAAAAGATGAATTAAGTTTTGAGGAAGATTGTAGTTTTTCTAACAAAGCATTAATATAAGCTTTATTACATACACCAATGATTAAAATAAGAAACCTACCGCGCTCTTTTATTGGTGAAAGATCATTATCTGCAAATAATTCATTCTTATATCTATATGATAAATTATCATCAGCAGCAATTACTAAAAAAATCAATTCTCTTACTGAATAATTATGGTTGCCACTACCACTCTCACTCTTATACTCTAATAGCTCATTATATAAATAGCCTTCGTTTACTTTTATCTTAAGTTGCTCTAAACAGAATGCCTTAAAATTCTTATCGTTAAGATCAGACACAAACATTTTATCATAATGACCATTGTCGGACTTAACAATACTATCAAATTCTTCACATTTTCCTTTACTGATACCATCGTTTAAAATCTTTAACACCTCAGAAAAACTGATATTTTCATTTACTTTGACAAATGAAGAACTTAAGCACTCATCATCAGAGTAGTTACAAGAATCTTCAGCGCTACCAGCATAATTAATAACATCATCAACCATAACTTACCTAACCTTTAATAGTTAATCAAGTATAGCGTTAAATGACGACTTTGGCAAGCAAATTATTTAATCTCTTAGAGAAGTTACTAATATCCTCTATTTCTTCACCTTCCGTGATACAAGCTTGATAAAATAATAAATGCACCATGTCACTCAGCTCACTGCTTTCACCACTCTCAGCATAAGATTTCATTATACTTTTTACAATAGGATGTTTAGTGTTAATCTCTAACACTTTAGGAGTACGATAATTAAGCTGTTTTTGCTCACGTAAAAAACGTTCCATACGGAGGTCCATAGCACCTTCATCAACAGCTAAGCACACAGGACTATCAGTCAATTTTTTAGAGGTTTTAACACTTTTTACTAGGCTTCCAAGTACCTTAGTAAAATATTCTATTATAGAATCTACATTCTCTTTAGACTCCTCAACATTAGAATTATTTTCTTTATCTTCCTTATTTTCTTCCGAAGAAAATTTTTCTAAATCTACATCTGCACGGGTAACAGATTTAATTTTATAATTTTTATATTCACCAATCACACTTGTCCAAAAGTCATCAACTGGATCAATAAATAAGAGAACTTCTAATCCTTTACTCATAAATCCTTCAAGTTGTGGACTATTTTTTACTGAATCTAAGTTATTACCAGTTAAATAATAAATATGTTCCTGGCCTTCTTTCATTCTTCCTATATAGTCATCAATACTAACTAATTTATCATCATTGGTACTGTGAAATTTACAGATAGAAAGTAATGATTCTCTTTCATCGGTTGACATAGCTTCACATAGGCCCTCTTTCACAACTGCACCAAAATTATTCCAGAATTTTGTATATTCCTCTAAATTCCCTTTAGCTTTTTTGCTAAGCTCAGATATTACACGCTTAGTAAGAGATTTTTTAATCTGCTCAACTACACGATTATTTTGCAGAGTTTCTCTACTAATATTTAAAGGTAAATCTGGTGAATCAACAATACCTCTTAAAAAACGCAAATATTGTGGTATGATCTGTACGTTACCTTCTGTAATAAAAACTTTATTTACATATAGTTTAACAGAGCAACGTCTATCTGGATGAAATAAGTCAAAAGGTTTAATGGAAGGAATGTAAAGCAAATTTATATATTCAATTGCACCTTCATTTCTATTATGCAATATCATCCAAGGATCGCCACCAACATGTGCGACACTGCGAAAAAAATCCTTATGTTCTTCCTCTGTTACTTCATTTTTTGGTTTTGTCCAAATTGCTGATTTGCTATTTAATTTTTCACTCTCTCCTTTCTCATTTATAAATAAAACTGGAAAGTTTATATGGTCAGAATAGGTAGTTACGATATTTTCAATACGGAATTTTTCCAAAAATTCTTTCTCTTCTGGACGCATAATTAATGTAATTTTCGTACCTCTAGAAATCTTTCCATCTAATTGACTTATTGAATACTCTCCATCCCCATTTGACTTCCACATCCATGACTCTTCTTCCCCTGCCCTTCGTGACTCTACTATAACTTCTGATGCAACCATAAAACTTGAGTAAAATCCAACTCCAAACTTGCCAATTAGCTCTACAGCTTGATTTGAATCTTTACTATTTTTAATAGCATCTAAAAATTTTTGTGTGCCAGAACTTGCAATCGTACCAAGATTCTCTATCAAATCTTGTCTGTTCATGCCGATTCCATTATCTGCAATGTATAGTTCATTTTTATCTTTATCAAAATTAATAGTGATATTTAACTCATCACTAGAATCAAGCAGGTTAGGATTTAATTGAGATTCATAACGCAACTTATCACATGCATCAGATGCATTTGAAATCAATTCACGTAAAAAAATATCTTTATTAGTATAGAGCGAATGGATAACTATATTTAATACTTTACCCACTTCAGCATCAAATTTTAAATTTTCAGTTTTTTGTGCAGCATGCATATTGAACCTCGTATAATATGTGTATAGGTTTATAGATAGGCACTGTAGCCCGACTTTTCAAGTCTAATATCTGGCTGTTCTATTTATGCTTCTACAACCTCTACTTCTTCTCATCTCCTTTTAACTAAAATGTGGGCCTGGGAAGACTTGAACTTCCGACCTTACGCTTATAAGACGTGCGCTCTAACCACCTGAGCTACAGGCCCATTTTTCTCTAAGCTAAAGCTTAAAAAGGAACTCTATGAAAATAGATTAACCTTAATCTTAAGTATTTTTTCTTATATTGTCAATAATGAACTAAAAATCTATTTTAAGTAGTTACACTAATTCTGTTTACGTGATAACTCTTTTATCCTTTTTTGAAGATTTTTGTGCATATTTTGAATGTCTTGATTATCTAAATGTATATAATTTTGAGTAGTTCCCAAACTTGAATGGCCAAGTAATTGTTGCAATGATTTTGTATTAACGCCTCTTCGCAGTAAATGCGTAGCAAAGCTGTGACGAAATGCATGTGGTGATAAAATTTTCGGTAAATCAAATATTTCTCTTATTTTTTGTAAACGATTGGCAAAATATGTTCTCATCAATTTTTTACCTCTCACTCCTAAAAATAAGTACTGCTCTTTTTTCTTAACATCAAAATAGGGGCAGGAGTTGACATATTCGTGTATAGAATTTTTCACTACTGGCAAAATAAATACTTCTCTTTCTTTATTTCCTTTACCTTTTATAATAAGATTTGCATGATTTACATCACAAAGTTTCAAATCTAGTGCTTCGCTAATTCTTAAACCCGCACCGTATAAAAGCATGATTATTGCAATGTCTCTATTAATTATCCATGTGTCGTCCTCACTTAATAATTTTATTTTATCTACTATTAAAGTTTTAATATCAGATATTTGAAGTGATTTAGGTAATGTCTTTCTTCGTATTGGTTTTGAAATAGAAAATACTGCTTCATTTTCTATGCCATAGTTGCTACTTAAATATCGGAAAAAATTTCTTACCACTGACAACGCACGGGAATTAGATCTAGCACTCATACCTTTTGTATGGCGAAAACTAAGCCAACTTCTTATCTCAGGCAGAGTTAAATTATGTAAGACTTCCACTGTAACTTCTTTGTTAATATGTAAAATTAAGAAACTTATTAAACTATTTAAATCTCTCATGTAAGACTCTAAAGTATTAATAGAATATAGCCTTTCAAACTTTAGCCACTTATACCAATTTTTAACTACTAAATTAATATCCATGATAAATAATACATACCACTGTTATACCTATTTTGATTAGTAAGTTCTCTTATGCGGAAAATTATATAGAGGTTATCATAAAGGTTTTGTAAAACATTTGTGATAAGACTCATAATGTATTTTTTTGATTAAGCGTTTTTTCTTTTTGTTCTTCAATTTCTTTCAAATGCTGTCTCATTGTTTTCACTCTCGGTTCAAATTCTTCCTGAGTTATGTACTCCTTGGCATAACTATTATTTAACATAGTAAGGAATCTTTATCACCCAAAAGTCTGCGCTGATATCCATTTGCAACCCTATCTGGTTCTTTTAACAAACTCTTTATTTCCTGCCATACAACTATATCCAACACATCTATACAAATTACCTTATGTATAGCAACCATAAAATCCACTTCTATCTGTATCAGAGTAACGATAGTTAGGATTAGAACTCTAGCACAACCATACTAAACTAAAAGTTATAATCTGCTAAAAATAATATGAATTGACAACTGCTCCACCAACACGTTTAGTGATAAAAAATCTAACGTGAGGCTTGTTAGTATATAGATCTCTTAATATTCTCATACTTCTTGCTATCCATAAAGCTTTATAACCTTTATTATACCCTCGCACGCTTTACAGCATGGACAACATTGCAAAAAATAATTTGGAGTTCAAAAGGGTGATTTCGAGGGAACTACTGCGTTCAAAGAATGGTGCTGAGTTTATATACAGTGTTGACCTTGGAGGTTTTTATAGTGAGAAGGAAATAGCCAGCCATAAAAAGGCACGAAGATGAGCTTGCTTGGAGTGGGCAGTGGAGCTTTTTAAATCTTACTAGAGAAAGAAGATAAGCCTGTTAGGCAAATAAGTGCTTAAAATGGAATAAGAGTCTTGCATGCTGCTATCCAACGAGCTATACTTTAACATAGGTTGTTAACTTTGTGTAAATAGGTTGGAGGTATATGCCAAGTTTTTTTAAAAACGAAACATTCAAGGAAGAGATAAAAAAGTTTATAGAAACTGAAAATGCATGTCTAATGCAGGTGCTTCTCAAAAATCCCGTAGGGCTTATTAAGTACCATGCAAATTTTATGGTTACAAAAATCAATATTATGAACATAAAATTACATGGTGAGTATGAATTAAAAAAGCAGTACCTAGAAAGATGTGAAGAAATTTTTCGAAAAGAAAATGATTCTTTACTAATAGATGATGTAAGTAAACCTTTTGGCCCAAATGACGCAAGTGAAGATCTTAATCAGGATGATATAAAGAAATCAAACAGACTTTAGAAAGTAAAATATTAGCACTGGGTACAAAGCAAACATCTAAGCATATTGCTGATCATAGGTTTTTCCAAGGGGAGGAAAATAATAACGGAGGAAATATTATAAAATAGGTATGTAAAACAGATATAACAGATTTATGTACTATAAATAATGAGACAATCCTTACGATCTATGATGATCTTGCGAGTAGAGTAATAGATGTTGTAGATGAAAAGATAATGCCAGAAGGTAAGACTTTAAATTTAGAAGAAGCACAGAAGACAATTGAGAAAGAAAAAAAGATTGCAACTGATGAGGGAAAAGATTATGAAGATAAGATTAATAAGTATAACTCATTTTTAGAAAATATTAAAGACCGTACTTTTCTTGATAATTGGTATGAAGGGCTACATGCAAAAGTAACCATAGATGAGAGTGTGAAAAATATATTATGTCCTCAAGAAAAAAATCCTACTTCAAGTCTTATTAAGGCTGAACTAAATAATTGGTTCATAAAAAACATTCTACACATGATTTTTCATAATAAGCTTAAGGAGTGGGATAAACATGAAAAGTTCGAATGTTCTCCAGGTATTGTAAAATTGCTAGAGGAAAAAGTTACTGCGCTGAACGATAAGATACTTGATCCTGAGAAATTTATCTCTGCAATAAAACAAGCACTATCTCATAGTGACTTCAGAAGTCACAAGCTTATATTTAGCAAAGTAGTAGTTGAAGAAATCAAACATTGTTTAAGCTCTACACAGGCAGAAGAAATATTAAAAAATGCACGCATGAATGCCTATCCAGTTTGGCATGAAAAAAGAGATAGCCCATTACATTTTAAAAGTTTTATTGAGATACTTTTACGAAAGTTGGATGATCATATTTCAAAATGTGGAGAAACAGGACATCTGTTAGTATTAGAAAAAAGTATTGTAGAAGAAGTAAAGAAAAGGATATTTGAAGAAACTAAAATTCAAGATGTTGAAGATGATATTCCTAGTAGAGATTTTATCAAGCGTCTTGCTATTAGAGCAATAGAACAAAAAGAATATAATGTAGGACTAGCATTCATAATAGATACAATAAATCCATCTGATGTAATTAAAGCACAGTGTGATATATTAGATGACATGCTAATTGAAGCTATTAAGCAGGATAAAAAAGATCTTGCCATGCTTTTAATTTTCAATGGTGCAGATATTGACCTAACTATAGATGGATCAAATTTTATTCGTGAAAAATTAGGTAATGAGTTATTAACAAAACCGGTTTTTACAGAAATTTCACGGCTGTATAGTTCAATGCCAAAAATTAGAGCAAGATTTGAAGAACAAAGCGAATTAAAAATGATAGACTTTATTACAGCAGAGGTTGGTGACATACAAGGGGAAAGAGTTTTAGATACATATAATATTTTTGATTTAAAAGAATTAGGTGAGTTACTTCCTTCAGATACAGCTTTTAGCAAGGTAAGTTCAATGCTGCAAAGCTGTAAGGAAGAAATATCTTGTAAAGAAGATAAATCTAGCATAAAGATAAAAAGGAGTAAGGAAAAAGATAAAGGATCTTTCCTAAGTGAAGTTTTCAAGAAAGAAGAAGTTAAGAAATTGAGAACTAAATGGGGATGTGCTGGTGGTGGCGCTGCTGAAGCTGAGGTAATAGCTGGTGCTACAAATACTTGAGATGATAGCTGGTGCTACTGTAATTGAAGGTTTTGCTGCTGCGGCTGGAGGTGCTGGTGCAATTATTGTAGCACCTCTTGTCATTCCTATAGTAATAGGTGTGCTCGGTGTTGGGGTAGCGTTAACTGGTTATAAAATACATTTAGAACTTAAGAAGCGAGGTGATCTTGAAATAAGCAGTAAGGAGATTGATGATGTAAACAAAGCTATAGATAAAATAAAAGATATTTTAAAAAAATCTTTTGCTTCAGGAACAAATCAAATGTTAAATGAAGAGTTAGAAAAAGAAAAGGAAAAGATAAATAAAGAAGGACAGGTAATTTTAAATTTTGTTCGAAAAATAGCAAAAAAATCTGAAAAACTTGGGAAGTTTTTTGAAGAAGTACCAGAAAAAGAGTGGAAAAATATAAAGCTTGCAACTAAGTTAATTGAAAAATTTCAGCAAGTTATTAAAGAAAGTGAAAAGAGAGATAAGTTATTTAGTGGAAAAGCAAAGACATTTTTTGAATTTGCACAAGGAATTAGAAAAAGTAGAGAGGAATATATACGTAGCTTGATTGAGGATAAAAAGCATGCAGAAGAAATACGTAAGAATAAAAAGGAAATTGGAGAATTAGGTGAAACCATCTTAATACTTGGTGGTAAAAATAAGAAAATTCATGAGCAAGGTAATGAGCAGCTCGAGGAAGCAAATGCAAAGACAGAGGAAGAAAGAAGAGGTAGAGAGGGTGCAGAGGTAAGAGCAGAGACATTAGCGAGTTTGATAGAAAGGTTTCAAAATGGAGAATTACCGGCAAGCGCATTAAGTTCAATAGATGTATCACAATTTTTGCCTAGTACTTCAAAGCAGAAATGAAAAAAGCAAGCCAAAAAGCGTTAGTACCGCTGCTAATAGGGATATCAATTTTATGCTTATATTATCAGTACAACCTGCTCTTAATTATCTTTTGTATAGTTTTTACCTTCTTTTATTCTATCATCAAGTAATCTCGGACCAAACTCTTTGCCAAACACTCGATATTTTTTCCTGGTCGATAAAAATTCAACTACATTCTCTCGCCACTCGTCTAAATTTTTCATCAGGTTCTACCCATGCTTGCTCCTTGATTTACTCCTGGTTCAACTCTTACATCTTCAAGATCAGAATCTGGATCTATACCAAGACTTCTCATTTTTTCTTCTAATCTTTTAGCTCTTGCCTCTACTTTGAGCCTTCCTTTTCTTTCTTCTTCTCTTCCTTGCTCTGCTTTTACTCTCCTGCCTTGTTCTTGTATTGTATCAAACTCTTTTATCCTTTGATTAGTTGCATTTGCAAACTCCTCTAAGGTATCATCCTTGCTTGTAGATGACAATTCATCTTTACGGGAATAATCTCTCCATCTCTTGCCACGAACTATCTTATATAGCTCATACACATCACTGTTTTCTTCGTACTTCATTCTCTCTGCCACATCTTCCATGTATTCAAGCATCATTCCTTCATTTCCTGTTGCTATTGAATGCTGTATCTTGCATAAACATTCTCTAATCCTTTTATCTATAATGCTGCATTCACCTATTGAATTTGGCATGTACTTATTAAAGACAAAGTCATAAAATTTATACCACAAAGAATGAAGACCAAAATACCACCATCCTCTAATGCGATTTAATCCTCCCTTTCTTTTTAACTCCCATATTTCGTCTATAAACTCCCCTATTCCTTTCAGTAATGGTTCATATTTTTTATTACCTTTTAGCATAATATTATTTTTACAGTCATCCGTGTAACTGCCATCCCTATTAGGAAAGGAGGATAATAAATTTACATCTACATCTATATCAGGGTAATGCCTATTAAAATCAAATAGTAAATTATGTACATCTATCATTATAGTATGGA
>NZ_JAZHPY010000180.1:0-372 GCF_036711655.1 Wolbachia endosymbiont of Pentidionis agamae
ATCGGTTGGTTTGCAGTCTTGTCTTTCATAGAAAAAATTGAGGGGTCAATATTCTTAAAAAATTTCAATGCAAATAAATTTGAATGTTGAGCAGCAAAGTGTGCACAAGTAGAGCCATTTCGGTCGACTAGATTCGCGTTAAGCTCACTTGATTGCATCAACAATTTCACCACGTTTTCCTGTTTAGTCCTCAATTCCATGTCTTCTTCATTACATTTCTTTAATGCATACATAATGGGAGTCATTCCATTGTTATCCTGAACATTGATATCACAATCCTTTCTCAATAACTCCTCCAGACACTTATCCGCTGAATGTTCAACTGCCAAATGTACTGCGCGTTTCCCTTCATTAAAAACTGCATTTTCTGAC
>NZ_JAZHPY010000181.1:0-366 GCF_036711655.1 Wolbachia endosymbiont of Pentidionis agamae
TCGTTATGTTGAACGCGGTTATTTCGAATAGAGAAGTTTGAAAATTTTTAGAACAGTCGGTGTCCGAGCATTGCAATGAAAATGTGCAGTAGTAATAGTCATTCTCCAGTTTTTGGAACTTGTATTTAGATACAGTTAACACGAAGGGAAATGTGTCCAGCATAACACCGGTTGAATTAGAGATAACCATTATCATCCGAGAATGTGATACCATTGCTAATTCTAGTTGATGCCCTTTATGAATGGCTTCAATCGCGTACCCGTTGCTGCTGTTATCGAAGACAAATGTTATCAGGTAATGACAATCTTTGGCTTGAACGCATGTTATGTTCTGTTTCGTCACTCCCATACACCACTTGTTTGTAC
>NZ_JAZHPY010000182.1:0-356 GCF_036711655.1 Wolbachia endosymbiont of Pentidionis agamae
TCGTTATGTTGAACGCCGTTATTTCGAATAGAGAAGTTTGAAAATTTTTAGAACAGTCAGTGTCTGAGCATTTTAATGAAAATATGCAGTAGTAGTAGTCGTCCTCTAGTTTTTCGAACCTGTATTTGGAAACTGTTAACACGAAGGGAAATGTGTCCAGCATAACACCGGTTGAGTTAGAGATAACCATAATCGCCCAAGAATGTGATAACATTGCTAATTCTAGTTGATGCCCTTTGTGAATGGCTTCAATCGCGTACCCGTTGCTGCTGTTATCGAAGACAAATGTTATCAGGTAATCACAATCTTTTGCTTGAACGCATGTTATGTTCTGTTTCGTCACTCCCATACACCAC
>NZ_JAZHPY010000183.1:0-351 GCF_036711655.1 Wolbachia endosymbiont of Pentidionis agamae
AAAGTATTTTGTGAACAAGTTACTTTAGTGATTTAATCACTAAAAATGCAATGAAATTTGTTATATCATACTGAAAGCAGTTAGTTAAAATTTACATCAGATTTAGAGTTTGAAGATGATTTTATTTAATTGAAAATTTTACAAAAAATAAAAAATTGCAACGTATATTAGCTAATCAGAATCCGAGGATTCCTGTTCGATGCTGTTCCTGTACAGGTTCTGTTTAAAACACCGTTCATAAAAAAAGTGTATCGAGTTTGTTCGATATCAATTTTAAGATTCATTTTTGGTTTTCCTTTGACGAAATTGGAATATATTCATAAAATTTCTCACCATTCAGATATGTAATTC
>NZ_JAZHPY010000184.1:0-350 GCF_036711655.1 Wolbachia endosymbiont of Pentidionis agamae
TATTGCCTGCAAACGTTTGCCATTGCAATGGTTTTCTTTTTCGCTCACTCGTTGTTGCAGTTTTTTATGCTCTTTTGAAACAAGTTTTCATTTATGCGTTTATTTTCACTACTTGAATGAAAAACGGCGAATGCTAAGTCGAAAAAGCAAATGCGATCACTCTTATTGTTACACTGTTCACTTTATAAATTTTTAACTTCAATAGAACATTTTTAAACACACATTACTGTAAAGGAATTTCTGCCGCGCTTAGTCTTATTAAATTGCCCCTTTACTGTTTACTCTGCTGCTTTGCTCAATGCAGCTTTAATGCATTTTGTTTCATATAATTCGACATTTGTTAAAGTCTC
>NZ_JAZHPY010000185.1:0-335 GCF_036711655.1 Wolbachia endosymbiont of Pentidionis agamae
CATCAAATAAGCACATGTGGAGAGTTTAGGCGACAATTGCTTTTATTTGAACGCTTAAAGCAAAGAATTTGCTCATGTTTATGCGAAAAAATGTCAATTCCTTAGATTATGCGTTTATAAGAAAAACAGTCCATTTATGCGAAATAATAATGCGATATACGATTATGCGAAAATCCGCTCTCTATTGATGATACATCATCAAATAAGCACATGTGGAGAGTTTAGGCGACAATTGCTTTTATTTGAACGCTTAAAGCAAAGAATTTGCTCATGTTTATGCGAAAAAATGTCAATTCCTTAGATTATGCGTTTATAAGAAAAACAGTCCATTTATG
>NZ_JAZHPY010000186.1:0-319 GCF_036711655.1 Wolbachia endosymbiont of Pentidionis agamae
TTTATTAATAGAAGAATATCTAATTGGTATTGTTATAACGTTTGCACCTAAACTTTTCGCAGCTATTTCAAAGGATGCCAGTGTACGAGTTGAATCCTCGAAAAATAAGTTAATGACTGTTTTACCTTTCAGAATATTATCAAAACAACTTGCATTGTTAAGGTAACTCTCAGCTAAATAAATTATATTTTTTATGTCTTCTATTGTTAAATCTGAAATCTTTAATAGATTTTTACTGAAAGACTTGTAATCACATGACATTATATTTGAATCTACTGCAAGAAGAATATAGTAAATTAATGTTAGAAAGTAAACAAAT
>NZ_JAZHPY010000187.1:0-310 GCF_036711655.1 Wolbachia endosymbiont of Pentidionis agamae
ATTTGCTTTATGATTTATTAGAAATTTTACAATGTCTGTATGACCATGTTCAGCAACTTTATGTAAAGGAGTCCTTCTATAACAATCAACAGTATTAACATCAACTTTTTCTATTTCGACCAATCTCTTAACTTCTGTTAAGTTATTGTCTTGAATTGCTTTAAATAATTTTTTGATATTTTCACGCATAAAATTTGCCTCATTAATTAACAAATTATGTATAATACTAGTAATTATCTCAAGTACCTTTTTAAAATAAATTTATTTTTTCTATGAAAGAATTGGATATTCAGCTTAAACTGAATATTCT
>NZ_JAZHPY010000188.1:0-305 GCF_036711655.1 Wolbachia endosymbiont of Pentidionis agamae
TTGGAAAGCACCAACTTATGGGAGCATTTATGGCAACAATGCCAAGAGGATATAAAGGTATTTTTAAACGTGAAGGAAAAAGAGCTCTGCCAATACAAGAAGTCAAACTGCCATTAGAGCATGAGGCGTCAAAAATAATAAAAGATCTTGTTAATTATGAAGTTGAAAAGGTATTTGAAAAATTCTTTCACCATGAATTAAAGCATATTCTAAAAGTATGAATTGGATTGATTTACATAAAGCAATTTGCGCTACGCTAAAGGAAGAAATACCGGCAATTCAAACATGTGAAGTTTATCATCCAG
>NZ_JAZHPY010000189.1:0-293 GCF_036711655.1 Wolbachia endosymbiont of Pentidionis agamae
ATTTAAAAAATTCATAACGAAATTAACTTTGCTGTCGTCGTACGTTGTCGAATGGAAATCAAATTTAATCGAACTATTGAAAGCAAATGATGAATTGGCAATTCATGTTAGCTCGCGCATACGTATGATATAAGAAAAGCTATTATTGTATCGCGTGCAAACGAATCGAACAGAAATGGCTTTTCTAAAAATGATTCCATTTATTCTCGTAACAGCGACAGCAACAGTATTTAACTATAATCTGGTGGAAATAAAAGAGAAAATGTTCAACGGATGCGAATCTATTGGAGACG
>NZ_JAZHPY010000018.1:0-13048 GCF_036711655.1 Wolbachia endosymbiont of Pentidionis agamae
CCAAGAATGGAAACACTAAGCTATAAGATTTTTATAGTGAAAAAATCCATATACACATATATACTATTGAAATAGTCATGTGCAGCAAAGAACTTGAGTAAAATCATTGCAGTAGTAAATCAAAAAGGCGGTGTAGGTAAGACCACTACTAGTATAAATTTATCTACTGCTTTTGCTGCAATTGGTAAAAGTACTTTACTAATAGATCTAGATCCTCAGGGAAATGCAAGCACCGGTCTTGGATTCTCGTATAAAAGCAGAGCAAAAAATATATATAATGTTCTCTTAAATGGTGATTCTATCTTCTCTTCTATTTTTAATACTGAAGTTCCAGGGTTATCATTAATTTCCTCAACTGTTGACTTATCAGCTGCAGAAATTGAGCTTTCAAATATGGAGAAAAGAGAATTTGTATTAAAAAATGCACTGGCAGAAATAGTAAATGATTACGAATATGTTATGATTGATTGTCCTCCTTCCCTTGGACTACTCACTATAAACTCACTTGCTGCAGCAAATTCAATTATTATTCCGCTTCAATGTGAATTCTTTGCTTTAGAAGGTTTAAGTCATTTAATAAAGACAGTAGAGTTAATCAAGAAACATATTAATCCACATTTATACATAGAGGGTATAATATTGACAATGTATGATAAGCGTAATAAATTAAGTGAACAAGTTGAGATCGAAATTCGTAAGTATTTAAAAGATGATGTCTATAAAACTATAGTGCCACGTAATGTTAGGTTATCAGAAGCTCCTTCTCATGGAAAACCAGCTATAGTATATGATTTAAAATGCTCTGGTTCTCAGGCTTATATTTCTTTAGCAAGAGAAGTTCTGGCAAAACAATTAAAAACTAATAACATAGAAAAAGAAGTTGAATTAGCCAAATATGAGAAATGAGCGGAGATTAGGACAAGGTTTATCAGGACTGATATCAGGAACGGCTGCGCAGGAAAAACTAGAAGATTATTTATCTACATCGCTGCTTCATGCTGGTAAATTTCAACCTAGAAAACACTTTGATGCAGAATCGTTACAAGAGCTTGCAGATTCCATAAAGAAAAATGGCATTGTACAGCCTATTATAGTACGTAAAGATTTGGAAGATGGAGGGTATGAAATAGTGGCAGGAGAGCGTCGTTTTCGTGCAAGTAAAATTGCAGGTTTAAGTAGAATACCTGTCATCATAAGAGATTTAAGTGATAAGGAATGTTTAGAGATATCAATAATTGAGAATGTACAGAGAGAAAATATTAACCCAATAGAAGAAGCTGAAGCGTATAGAAGGTTGATAGACGAATTTTCTTATACGCATGAGGAATTAGGATCTATTGTAGGTAAAAGTCGCAGTCATATAACTAATATGACTAGAATGTTATTGCTTTCTAATGTCATCAAAGAAATGGTTAGCAAGAAAAAATTATCTGCAGGGCATGCACGTGCACTCATTAATGTTAAAAATGCAGAAGAAGTTGCAAAAAAAATTATCTCTCAGGAACTGAGTGTAAGACAAACTGAAAGCTTAATACAAAAGTTACAAAACTTAGATCAAGATAACAAAATTAGTAATGAACTGGAACAAAAGAATAATATAAAAGAAATAGAAAACACTATATCTTCTAAACTAGGGCTTACCGTAAAAATTAATGATAATAACTCCAAAGGAAAAATTACTTTACAGTATAACAATATTAATGAGTTAGATTTAATCTTAAAAAAACTAAGTGATTAATAACTTTCTAAAAATTAGCATTAAATAAATCTGGTAGTTAAGCTACCAGATTTATTAGTAAGTACCTTCAGCTACCTATGTGTTTCACAAAGACATACTGTGCCATGTTTTTGTATACCACTTATTGTACCTTTATCAGTATAGTTCCAGTAATCATAACTTTTTCCTGCTTTTTGCCAATCTTGAGGTATCATAGGTTTTAATACATGCCAATGAGCAACGAACAATGGATACTTAGAAAAATCATGTGCAGTACTTGCATAATATTGATCCCAAGGTTTAGGAGAGGTATGTATAATGACATTATAATCTTCATTTTTTAGCATTGTCAGCAAACTATCCAGGTTATCAGCTCTTTCTTTATTAGTGTGTTTAGTAGGATCATCACACTCTGTTTTGTGTTCTGCATCGCAAAGACCGATAGTTGCAGAAATGAAAAGCTTATCTCTTTTTATATCAAATTTAGCTTTTTTTAAAACATTAATAATATTATCATGCTGTTTTTTAGGTGTCGAAGTCATTCTAAATACATGAAAAGCACCAGCTTCTATATTATTTTCTTTTATATTACTAAAATTATACACGAACTTTTCATCTTGAAAAGTTTCGCCTTCAGTTGATTTAGCAAAAGCAAATCCTGCTCCAGCATTAGCAACATCTTTCCAACTAATATCACCATCCCAATGAGAAACAGCTACCCCCTTTTTAAAAGAATTACCACTTTGTTGTATCATATAATCTCCTTATAATAAATTGCTTTATAGACATTATCTATCATTTAATAATTAAAAAAGTATTAAAACCTATAATCAAAACTGTTAGATATGTAGCCTTATGACAAATAAGGGTTAATTATAAAAAGTAAACCCACCAATACTTCTATTAACCACTTTCAATTAGCAACCGATTCTGGAATAAACGCTATGCTGGTTTTGTGCCGTTAATTCTAAAGCTTAATAGCTCTACATCCCAAGAAAATATCCTGCTCTGATCAAGCAATCACTGCTTAATTTAAAGATGCTTTATATCTTAGATGGACAGCTGTTATGTTACCCAGAATAGCGAAATATTTTAGGAAAATCTATGCGAAACTACAACGAATTATGTCCATTCGTCATACCATGTTCATTCACATTGAATTGATTCCAATCACCTTCTGATGAAGGGTTAACACTGTTGCCATTTCCTTTAAGATCCTTAACACCTTCCTTAAGTGTATTAACACAACTAAATGCTCATCCTATCACATTACCCACAACATTAACTCCTTCTGTAATGGACCTATTTATCTCATCAACTTTTCGTTCCCTAAAAACATACGTTGCGATCCCTGAACCAATAGCAAGTAGTAATGATACTCCAGTAATTATTGCGAGTGGCATTACTCCTAGTGATAATACCCCTAAACTAATACTTAATGCTCCCAAAGATAAAGCAAGTGTAGCGCTAGCAGCAATAACAGCTGTTGTTCCGCTAATATATGTTAAACCTTTAAAAAATCTTGTTTTTTTGACATTGTAACTCCTATATAAAAATATTATTAATATTAAGAATACACTAGATTTCTTAATATGTCAATTATTTTATTAAAAATATAATATGGTAAAATAAGAAAAAGTCTTTTCTATGTTTTAACGCATGGAAAACTTGTGGGCACGTAGTCATTTTTCCTGTAGATCAAGGGTTTGAGCACGGATTTATAGATATAAAAATTTGACGTAAGTGGATTTGCATAAACCTATTTATCTCTTTTTGCATTAGTGAAACTTTTAAACTCTGCTAAGCAATATAAAAAGTACCATGTACGAAGATAGCATGCTAAAGCAGATACTGTTGATTAATAGATAATCTTTTAGACAACCTTTTCATGTTTGTCAGTCATTTTCAAATCTTAAAAAGATATCTAGATTTTGTAGCATAATTTTGCTATACAATACCTGTATCTTCTATTTTAGCAACTGATACAACCTTTTCATTGTTTTCTGTTCTAAATAAAGTTACCCCTTGTGTACTGCGTCCTGCAATTCTTATATCATTCACTGAAATTCTGATTAACTTTCCTTTATCTGTAATAAGCATAATTTCATCTTTTTGCTCAACTGGAAAACTTGCAACGACATTACCGTTTCTATGAGTAGTTAAAATGTTGGTAATACCGGAACCACCTCTACCTGTTATTCTATATTCATAGGCAGAAGTCCTTTTACCAAAACCATTCTCTGTTATAGTTAAGATAAATTCTTCATTTACTGTTAATTTTAAAAATGATTCGTTATCTATTTCTGATTTATCTAAAATTTTTTCCAATTTTGGATTTATTGAATTGCTGCTTGCAGTTTCAAGCCTCTTATCAAGCGATATCTTTAAATAAAATTCTTTCATTTCTGTAGTAATTTCTATTCCATTTAAAATAGTCATTGAAATCACGCTATCTCCTTCTGCAAGTTTTATACCTCTCACTCCATCTGAACTTCTGCTTTTAAATTGACGTACATCGCTTGCAATAAACCTTATACTTTTTCCTAATTTTGTTGAAAGTAATATATGATTATTCTCATCACATACCTTAACTGAGACTAATTTATCATTCTCATCTAATTTTATCGCTATTTTCCCATTGCTTGGAATATAGTCAAAATCTGCTAAGGAATTACGTCTTATGCTCCCATGAGTGGTAGCAAAGACTATGTTAAGGTCTTGAGTATCTTCACTTGGTAAAGGCATAATATTAGTGATTGTTTCACCATCAATCAGAGGAAATATATTAATAAGTGCCCTACCTCGCGCTGTTGGTTCTGCTAAGGGCAATTTATATACTTTTAATCTATAAACTCTGCCAATATTTGAGAAGAATAAAACGCTAGTATGGGTATTACCAACAAATAGTTTAATAATTATATCTTCTTCTTTTAAACCTTGTCCTAACTTTCCTTTCCCACCACGACGCTGAGTTCTATAATGAGAAAGCTTTACGCGCTTAATATAACCATTCATTGTAACAGTTACAACCATATCTTCTTGTGGGATAAGATCTTCAGCTTCAATATCCGTCTCTGATTCTTCTATTGTTGTTTTTCTTGCTACAGCAAACCTATTTTTTATCTCTTGTAAACTTTCTTTTATTTTTTTTATGACCTTCTCTTTTGAGCGAAGAAAATCAACATACTCTTTTATTAAATTCACCATTGAGTAAAGCTCAGCCTCTAGTTTATCTTTTTCAAGGCCAGTTAAACGCTGTAACTTCATTTCAAGAATAGCTTTTACCTGCAAATCAGTAAGCTTATATACCTCACCTTCTAAAAAGCTTGTGCTATCTGAGATTAGTTCTATTATTTTTTGTATCTCAATGGATGTTTTCCACTCTTTATTTAAAAGCTCTTTACATGCTTCTGCAGGATCTTTAGAACCTCGAATAATTTTTATTACTTCATCTATGCTAAGCACTGCAATGTAAAGTCCTATAAGAATATGCGCTTTTTCTCTTGTTTTTCTTAAGCGAAATTCCGTTCTTCTAATTAATACTTCTTTTCTAAAATCAATAAAGGCAGCTATGATCTCCTTTAGTGACATCAGTGTCGGTCTATTATTATGTAATACTAATGTATTAACGCTAAAACTACTTCTTAGTGGAGTTAATCCTAATATTTGATTTAAGATAAAATCTGTGACAGCATTTTTTCTAAGCTCAATTACTACTCTAATGCCTGATTTATCAGATTCATCTCTAATCTCTGTTATGCCATCAATTCTTTTTTCTTTAACTAATTCACCAATTTTTTCAATCAGTTTTACCTTGTTAACTTGATAAGGAATTTCATCAATAATTATTGCTTGCCTTTCTTGTGGTAAATCCTCTATATGAGTTTTACCCTGCACTGCAATAGAACCTCTTCCTGTTGTAAATGCTGACCTTATTCCTGCTTTACCAAGAATCATTCCACCTGTTGGAAAATCTGGGCCTGGTATTACTTCCAGTAATTCATCCAAAGTAACTTCTGGATTATCCATATACAAAATAGAGGCATCGATTATTTCTCCAAGATTATGAGAAGGAATATTAGTTGCCATTCCAACTGCAACACCACTTGCACCGTTTACTAATAAATTTGGAAATTCTGCAGGGAGTACAACTGGTTCAGTTTCATGCCCATCATAATTTGGCCTAAAGTCAACTGTACCCTCATTAATATCATTAAGTAAAAAATGAGATACTCTCTGAAGCCTAGCTTCTGTATATCGCTCAGCTGCAGGTGGATCACCGTCAATTGAACCAAAGTTACCTTGCCCATCAATAAGTGGTAGGAGTAAAGAAAAATCCTGTGCCATTCTAACAAGTGATTCGTAAACTGGTACAGTTCCGTGCGGATGGTATTTACCGGTAACATTACCTGTAATCCTTGCACATTTCCTATAAGGTTTACCTGCTTCAAATCCACCTTCATACATGGCATATAAAATTCTTCTATGTACTGGCTTTAAGCCATCTCGTACATCAGGTATAGCGCGACTTATAATAACGCTCATTGCATAAGAAAGGTAAGAATCTTCTAATTCTTTTACTATTGATACAGGTACTATGTTGTCTGGCATTTTAATATCTTCTTAGGGTTTAATGATTAATCTTAACATGTAATTGCATAAATAAAAACCCATTGTAATAGAAAATTATGTATGTAAATTAATGGTTCACTATGATACCCACTACATCTTACGCTATAGTTGTTGAGTCTTTTTAAATAGGAATTATATTAGATTTTTCATGCAGATTTTCCTTACAGAACAAATAAATAGACAAGACGTGTAATTGAGTCATACTAAAGCAAATACAACTAGAGGTATAAAATGGCATTAACGTCAAAATTATTGGACGAAAGAGTTATAAAATTGTCAAAAAAATACTGAAAAAGGTCATAAATAACCTATATGTTTTAAGAAAATTGCAAGCAGTAATTGTAGCCAGAAAAAGTAATATAAGCGAGTAGCAAGAAATCTCAAGGACTGAGCTAACTGAATAGATTAAGCACTTGGAAGAACAGAAAACCCCTACAGAACTGCGAAGAAAAATTATATTAAACATTTGATTGCTGGAATTTATAATCTAGAGTTATCTATGTGAGTGATTCAAGGGGTATCTAATATTTTCAAAAAATAAAGTAATTTGGTCGCTATAAAACATCTTACTATTTTAAAATATCTATCTTATATTAGCAATCCCATTTATTTCACCGCTTGGCTGTGCCAATCTCACTTTATCCAATTTACTTTCAATCTTGCATTCGATATCCTTAAAAAATCTATCCCTCATGCCAAACAAATGATTTTTAATTTCAGGCCATACAACATCTTTAAATGTTTCTCCATTATCAGAAAAGACATCACCTATCAAACTTCCAGCTTCCTCATAACCTGACTCAAAGTATTGAAGAAATGTCTCAATTTCCTTATAAGTGTCATGTGCCACATTTAACGCTTTTCCTTCTGTACTCTTATCCCCCTGCATCGCAACAACAAGTCCTGTTTTAAGATACCCCCAACCTGTCTGAATAGCTTTCATAGGTTGCCGCCATACACTTATATCACTTTTTGGTACATTATTTATTATATTTTCCACCAATCTATTTATCAAAGGAGACAATAAATCTTGGCAAAAATGTTTGATATTATCCTTAGTTTTAATTACAGGATATTTGATGCATTTCTCTGCTAAACAGTATTCAAGTTCCGCTTCCTCTAATAACTTCTTGATTTCTGCTTCATTAAAAGTTTCTTCCTTGAGCCTCTCCAGTAACTTATCCTCTATTATTGCAAATTTTATTTTTTCGCGAGATTTGAGTTCTTCTCTATAATTATTTTTTGTTTCTTCATTTATCAATAATTCCTCTTTTTCTAATTCTAACTGTTCTAATGTTTCTAGAATTGCTTTATTCCTTTTGAATAAAACCTCTATTGATCTTGTAACTGAATGCGCTTTTTCCTTGTCATTTTGTTTATCTTGTAAATGCTTATTTTGATCTTTTAGTGCTTCTTTTAATTCAGATTCTTCTAAATGCTCTTTATCTTGCGTGCGAAAAGTTCAATCATTTTTGCTAGATCTGACTCACCGTATCTTTCTAGTGTTTTACATAAATCTAAAACACCATCTTTTTGTTTTTGAAGCAACCTTTGTATTTTATATTTTTTTATCTCTAAATACGCCTCTTCTATAAAGTCATTTATTTTAGCTGAAGCTTCCTTATCAGATAGAACCTTTACTTTTTTTTCTAAATCTTCAAGCTGCTTCCTTAGGCTTTGCTTCTCCTTATCCGGTATACCTTATTGACTTAACTCACCTTGAGCTTTTTTTATTACTGATTTTATCAGCCTGCGCTCAACCTCTTGCTCATCATATTCAAATTTAAAAAGGTCTTCTAACCTCCTTTTTAAGGTGCCATCTGTTAAGCTACTGTTCCCATGTATTTCTTTTAATTCCTTATATCTATTGTTATACCTTATTTGACTTATTCCTCTTAAACGTTCAATCTCTTCTTTCGCATTATCCAAGGCTTTCTCTGTTGCTTGGGGATGATTATTTTTATAAATATCAATTGCTTTTCTTTCAACTATTTTGCCTTTCTCTTTAAGCTCTTTCCAGTCCGCTTTATATACAGAAAATTCATCGTCCTTTAAGTTTTCTTGTACTTTTATTCCCACACCTTTCAAATCTTTTATTATCACTTCTTTTTCACTTGGTAATTCTTTACATTGGCTTTTTAATTCTTGTTCTATTAACACTCCTTTTAGTCTTTCTTCTAACGAAAAATCTTCTTTTTTATATCCCGTACAACTTTAATTGTTTGTATAAAAGCAACTTGATAGGCATTGTATATGAAGTGACTTATCAACTTAGGATCTATACTATCTACTACCTTCAGTCTGAATTCGTTCAACAATTCCTTTAGTTTATCATATGTTATATCTTTCTTGTCTAGCTTCATCAGCTCTTCCATAGTTTTCGCAAACTCTTGAATAGAAGCTGTAAGCAAATCCTTGATCTCATTACGTAAAGGCTTAAGACCATTTTTTAAATTGATATTAGCTGATAATTTCAGTATAGTATTATGTTATGAATCACGTTCTACATTGAACAAACCACTATCTTTGCATAAATCTCTAAGCAACTGTTTGAATTGTGGTGGAAACTTAACTTCCATACCCAACTTAATATCTGTTTCAATAGCATCCATTTCATGAAAAGATACCCCAATATTTCGGTGTTCATTCTTATACAGCCCACTACTCACTTTAAGAACATCAACTAAAGAATGAAATAGTTCCCTATTTAAAAGATAAAAAATAGCTAAAGCTGGTGTTGCAGGAATAAGCAAGAGTAGAAGTATAGGTATACTAACAAGGACAACTATTAAAGAAAGAATACCATATACCAATCTTTTCGCTGTACTTTCACTTACTTCACTTTTTTTTGTTTTATTCTCCTCTGAACTGATTTTTGTCTTATCATTTGTTTTTAATTTATTATATATAACTAATCCTAATGCGGTAAAAACTATATAAGGAAACATTAAAACCGATAGTGCCAAATTCAATACCCGTTTTTCCGAACAAGCTCGGTTTACCTCTTTAAATATTATACTTAATACGTTATATCAGGAAGTAAAAAAGTCAGAGTTATAATCCTCATAGTGAAATATACTGAGTGGAATGTTAAAAGCAGCTACTTGTTTAATTAACCAATCTTCACCTTCCAAAGTAACATTGGCAATAGATTCTACTTTATCCAAGTTATCACTATTGTTGTTTAAGTTAACAACTTCCGTACAACCTACAACAGCATTCATACTATAATCTTATCTAATGACCTTAAGTATAGCATAAATATTGATAATCTTGCAACTTTATTAAAAATCTAACGCTTAATACTAATACTTAAATCTTTATATTCTTTAGAATAAAAATTAGCTCCAATTTCTATATTGATATCCAAAGATAAGGAAAGGGTCTGCTCTTTTATATACTCATTCCATTTTTTTATTGTATCTTGAAGTCTTTTATCTTCTGTCTTTATTACTACATTAGTTCGATCTGATATATGAAACCCAGCTTGTTTTCTAGCTTCCTGAATAAATCTTACTATATCTCTTGCAAGTCCTTCTAGTATTAATTCATTATTTAAAGTAGTGTCAAGTACTACAATTCCTTTGTTGTTGTCAAATACAGAAGAAAATTTACTATTTGTTTTAAGTATCAATTCATACTCCTCTTTTTCTATAATAATCTCATCTCCAAGTAATATATTCTCATTCTCAACCTTCTCCCATTTTCCTTGTTTCACATATTGAATCAAATTTTGCACCTTATCTGGAATCCTTTTTCCAAGTAATGAAAAATTCAGTTTTAATTCTAGTGATGAAATTTCTTTTAGTTTATTTACTATTTCTAATTTCTTTACGTTTACTTCGTCCTTTATCATTTCTTGATATTCATCTGTAAAAGAAGAATAGTGGTAAATAGTCATGCTGCTTAGTGGCTGTCTTGTACGTATATTACAAGCATTTCTAATAGATAGCGCAGAGTTACATATTTCTCTAACAAGATCCATTTTTATAATAAGTTCATAATCAAACTTTTCTAATTCTGGAGAGGTAGCTAAATGAACAGATTTTTCTTCATATTTTAAGCCCTGCCAGATAGCCTCTGTTATTAGTGGCAAGAAAGGAGCTGCGGCTCTCAGTATATAATAAAAAATTGTGTATACAACATTATGAGCAATAAGTTTGTCTTGTTCTAAATCATTCCTCCAAAAACGCTCACGGCTGCGTCTTATATACCAATTATTTAGTGCTTCAAAAAAATCTATTAAAACTCTGCAAGCTGCTTGAGAATTATAGTTATTCATAGAGATATAAATTTTTTGCACAGTTTCAAAGCACTTAGAAGTTATATAACAATCCATTGTACCTGCATAATGTATGCAAATTTCAGCTTTAATATTACTTGCATTTGCATACATTGTAAAAAAATTATAGCTACTCCAAATAGGTTTTATTACATTTCTTAGCACATCCCGCACTAAATTTCCTTCTTTATCAAGTAATAAATTGCCACCACAAACTATGGATCCAGAAAGCATAAGAAAGCGCAGCGCATCAGAGCCAAATTGATCAAAAACCTCCATCGGGTCTGCATAATTGTTTAAACGCTTAGATAATTTCTGCCCTTTAATATCTAAAACTACACCATGACATATGCAATTTTTGAATGGTTCTTTATCAAATAAAGCAGTAGATAATACAAATAATGTATAGAACCAACCACGAGTTTGTGCTATGTATTCAGTGATAAAATCAGCTGGAAAATTATTCTCAAATAATTCCTTATTTTCAAATGGATAGTGAACCTGTGCAAATGGCATTGAGCCAGATTCAAACCAGCAATCAAATACATCAGGCACACGGCGCATGATCGACTTTCCAGTTGGATCATTTGGATTTGGTCTTGTTAAACTGTCTATAAATGGTCTATGTAAATCATATATTTTAACATTAAAATCCTTTTCCAATTCTTCTATCGAACCATAGACATCAACTCTCGGATGCTTTGTATCGTCTGATTTCCACACAGGTATCGGTGTACCCCAAAATCGATTGCGTGAAATTGACCAATCATGTGCACCTTCAAGCCATTTACCAAATTGACCATCTCTAATATGATTTGGAATCCAGTTAACTCTTTTGTTTAATTCTATCATTCTATCCTTGAACTTTGTAACAGCAACGTACCAAGAAGGCATAGTACGATAGATTAAAGGAGTATCAGTTCTCCAGCAATGCGGATAATTGTGAATATATTGTTCAGTCTTAAACCAATTCCCCTGTTCTTTTAATTTCTTTATTATTGTGTCGTTTGCTTCAAAAACATTGATGCCAACTAAATCTGATACTTCAGTTGTAAATTTTCCAGCGTTATCAATCGGACAGATTGCAGGAATATTATATTTTTGACATAAATAAAAATCTTCTTCACCAAATCCAGGTGCAGTATGAACAACTCCTGTACCGTCTTCTTCAGTCACATAATCAGCAATGAAAATATGAAATGCATTTTTTGTATTTTTGAAATAATCAAACAGTGGTTTATATGAAAGACCTGCAAGATCATCAGCTTCAAGCTCTATATTGCATTCTGAATAAAGAGTATTATTCTTTGCGCAGTAATCAATAAATTTCTTCAAGTAACTTTTAGCAAAGATATAAACTTCTCTATTTAAAGATACTGCAGTATATTTAATACCCATTCCTATTGCTAAAGCTAGGTTACTAGGAAGAGTCCAAGGAGTTGTAGTCCAGGCAAGTAATTTACATTTTTGTGTATTGCCTTTAAATTGTTTTGGTTTTTCTAAAAGCTCAAATGCAACTGTTACCGCTTTACTTGTCTTCTCTCTATAAGCATTATCTAGCCTTGTTTCAAAATTAGATAATGGAGTTTCACATGCCCAGCTATAAGGAACAACACGTACTGATTCATACACTAGCCCTTTATTATATAGCTCTTTAAATGCCCACATGACCGATTCCATAAAAGACTTATCCATGGTCTTATAATCATTATGAAAATCCACCCATCTAGCTTGTCTATTAACATATAATTCCCACTCTGATGCAAATTTCATGACAGAAGAACGGCAGTGATTATTAAATTTTTCTATGCCAAACTTCTCTATTTCATTTCTACCAGATATTCCAAGTTCTTTCTCAGCACCCATTTCAGCTGGAAGTCCATGGCAATCCCAACCAAATCTTCTTTCCACACGCTTCCCTAGCATTGTTTGATATCTTGCAAATGCATCTTTTATGAAACCAGTGAGTAAATGTCCGTAGTGGGGCAAACCATTTGCAAACGGAGGCCCATCGTAAAATACAAAGCTGTTGTTCTTAGAACGTTTTTCCACTGACTGCTTGAAAATTTTATTTTCCTGCCAGAATTTTATAATTTCTTTTTCAATTGATGAAAAATTTGGACTGCTAGTTGTTTCAGGGTAATGCTTTTTTTGCATATTTATTTATAAATATATTAATGCATAAGAATATCTAATTTTCTTCAAAACAACAAGATTATACTATGATAATAGTAGAAAAATCTAATCACTTTTTAATTGATTTAATTATTTCTACAGTTATACTTATTAAATAGTTATGTTTATACTAGAGGACAAACATGCCACCAGAGTTCTTAAATAAATTATCTAAAGATGCTGAGTCTTATGGAATAGAAACTTCAAAGTCTTTAATATTCTGATTAAACTTTGAAGTTTCA
>NZ_JAZHPY010000190.1:0-269 GCF_036711655.1 Wolbachia endosymbiont of Pentidionis agamae
TCAAGAAGATCTCTTTGAAGAACTCTTCGATAGAGGCCTAAAACTAAAGTTAAAAAAGGTATAAAAAATTTGTTGATATCTATGAAAGAGAAGGTTTTACTGAGGAAAGATCGATTGACAGTTTTTGGTTGCCTGAAAAGCAAATTTGAACTTAAGGTATAGATCTCCGATAAATTCTCTGGTCCACATCTTTTCTACTCTCGCTTCATATTCCATGCAGTCACAAAAGCCCTCTATTTCCAAGGTTTACTTTACAACGTAATCCATAA
>NZ_JAZHPY010000191.1:0-247 GCF_036711655.1 Wolbachia endosymbiont of Pentidionis agamae
GTTTTCAAAGAGTCATATTTTAAAGGTTTTGGCAGATATAGAGGTTTGCAAAAAATTCATGAAAGCAGCATAGAAAAAGGACTAAAGAAAAAAAGGAAAAGAACTTGCTAGTCAGAGAGTAGTCGTAGAAAATGTTATTAAAAAGGTTTAAAATTTATTTACAGATCGCTATCGAAATCGGCGAAAACGTTAAGAGAGTTGATATAGAGATAGATAAGTGATGAAATAGTGTATTCTAAAATAGAAG
>NZ_JAZHPY010000192.1:0-241 GCF_036711655.1 Wolbachia endosymbiont of Pentidionis agamae
CTAGAATTAGCAATGTTATCACATTCTTGGGCGATTATGGTTATCTCTAATTCAACCGGTGTTATGCTGGACACATTTCCCTTCGTGGTAACAGTATCTAAATACAAGTTCCAAAAACTGGAGAATGACTACTACTACTGCACATTTTCATTAAAATGCTCGGACACCGACTGTTCACAAAATTTCCAAACTTCTCTATTCGAAATAACGGCGTTCAACATAACGAAGTACGATATCATTT
>NZ_JAZHPY010000193.1:0-238 GCF_036711655.1 Wolbachia endosymbiont of Pentidionis agamae
TTCTATTTTAGAATACACTATTTCATCACTTATCTATCTCTATATCAACTCTCTCGAAAAATTCATATTTTAAAGGTTTTGGCAGATATAGAGGTTTGCAAAAAATTCATGAAATTGCAGCATAGGAAGATGAAAAAGGACTAAAGAAAAAAGGAAAAGAGCTTGCGAATCAGAGAGTAGTAGAAATGTAATTGGCTTATAAAAAAGGTTTAAAATTATAGTAGATAAATACTGAATA
>NZ_JAZHPY010000194.1:0-230 GCF_036711655.1 Wolbachia endosymbiont of Pentidionis agamae
AATGTGCAGTAGTAATAGTCGTCCTCTAGTTTCTCGAACTTGTATTTGGAAACTGTTAACACGAAGGGAAATGTGTCCAGCATAACACCGGTTGAGTTAGAGATAACCATAATCGCCCAAGAATGTGATAACATTGCTAATTCTAGTTGATGTCCTTTATGAATGGCTTCAATCACGTACCCGTTGCTGCTGTTATCGAAGACAAATGTTATCAGGTAATCACAATCTTT
>NZ_JAZHPY010000195.1:0-226 GCF_036711655.1 Wolbachia endosymbiont of Pentidionis agamae
TCCGAGCATTGCAATGAAAATGTGCAGTAGTAATAGTCGTCCTCTAGTTTCTCGAGCTTGTATTTGGAAACTGTTAAAACGAAGGGAAATGTGTCCAGCATAACACCGGTTGAGTTAGAGATAACCATAATCGCCCAAGAATGTGATAACATTGCTAATTCTAGTTGATGTCCTTTATGAATGGCTTCAATCGCGTAGGCGTTGCTGCTGTTATCGAATAGAAATG
>NZ_JAZHPY010000196.1:0-216 GCF_036711655.1 Wolbachia endosymbiont of Pentidionis agamae
AAGTTATAAAAGCGTTTTGCCAAACATGTAATAGTGCATCACTATCGAACAAAATAATAGCAATACCAGACATTATCTTGGGCGAATGACCCGTAGGAACAAAAATAGTATCAAAAAGATGGCAGACTTATCTATAAAATTATGCAACTCTCTCTCCTCTCCTGATATCTTTTCCCATTTTTAATAACTATTCTTTTCTATCTTTGAGTAAATACT
>NZ_JAZHPY010000197.1:0-214 GCF_036711655.1 Wolbachia endosymbiont of Pentidionis agamae
TGCAGTAGTAGTAGTCATTCTCTAGTTTTTCGAACCTGTATTTGGAAACTGTTAACACGAAGGGAAATGTGTCCAGCATAACACCGGTTGAGTTAGAGATAACCATAATCGCCCAAGAATGTGATAACATTGCTAATTCTAGTTGATGCCCTTTATGAGTGGCTTCAATCGCGTACCCGTTGCTGCTGTTATCGAAGACAAATGTTATCAGGTA
>NZ_JAZHPY010000019.1:0-13015 GCF_036711655.1 Wolbachia endosymbiont of Pentidionis agamae
CACCAGAAGAAGTAGCAGCTGGGGTTGTATTTTTAGCAAGTGATGAAGCAAGATATATAACTGGTACTACGTTACATATTAATGGTGGATTATTCATGTAATACTTCGTCTTGAAGGTCACACCATATTTAGAATATTTTTCTTTATCAGATTGTATATTGACTGCATTCAGTGTATAGTCAGGTTACAATTTTTTCATGAGAAATATCAGAATCAAATATATAACCCTTAATCTTACTAAATATAGAAGGTTGTTGAACTGAGAATATTACTGTTCTGCCTCTAATTTAGATTCCAATTAGATGTCGGAAAATTATTTTGTTGGTTATTGTTTTATTGATCATAATCTTTATTGTGTATAGATCTACTGTTTTTGTGACAATATCTATATATTACAATGATCGCAGAAAAAGGAAAGGAGTATAAGACTCAAAAATTTCTTATCTTTTACTTTATTTTCATCGGCAGTTTTATTATGTATGTAAATACACACTCAATATATGCTGTCATATTTTTTCTTCTATAAATAATTGTTCCATGGAAAATAAGCCACATGTAAAAAATATAGATAAACTTAAAAGCATCTTTTTGCTTGGAATTTTTAGGAAAATCTTTCATTATTATTTTAATAAAATATTTTTCATCTTTCGTAAATCTTACTATGCTATGTGCAACTTTATCTTGCTGAGGAAGATCACAAAAATAATTGAGACTACTAAAAAACTAAGTAGAAAGGAGTTAAGAAGTGTGATATAAGATAGATTTAAAATGTAACACAAAAGTGACAAAACACGGAAGAAATAGAGCCAAATTTTGAACCTAAAAAGTATACTACAAACCCAATTGTGGATTAGAAAACAGCGAAGAAAAGAGGGTAAATTCGGAGATATATAATAAAAAGAGTGCCAAATATTAATGAAAATATAACAGAATTATTTTGCTTTATAGACGATTTTTGAAGGCTATGAACAAAAATTTGCAGTCTACTACTCAAAAAAGGATCTCAAGAAATAAAGTTTTCAATAGTTGTCTATATGAGTTATACAAGAGGTCTACTGTAATTGGTTTGCTAAAAAGATTCAAAATCATTGCAGATCGCTATCGAATCGTAAAAAATATTTCTTCTTAAGATTCAACCCGATTGCTGCAGCTTATAATTTTGAGATTACTTAATGAGTTTTGAAAGAAATCTAATAACTTTAAATTAAGAATTCTGTACTATAGGTTTGATTAAAAAGAACAACTTATTTTCAAAGTGTGTAATACTATTATAAAACGTAACTTTTATGAACGTCCTACTTTAAAAGTCAGTGAAGAATTATTAGGAAAAACGTTAAAATTCCTACATTACATAGGAACCATAACTGAAGTTGAAGCTTACATAGGACAAGAGGATCCAGCATGTCATGCTGCAAGAGGTTATACTAACCGTACTTCAGTTATGTTTGGTATACCAGGTTTTTCATATGTATATTTCATATATGGGATGTATTTTTGTTTAAACATTGTCACAGAGAAAGAAGGTTTTCCAGCTGCAGTGTTAATACGTGGATTAAAATTGACCACACCAACTACATTAAATATTGATGGTCCAGGAAAGTTATGTAGAACATTAAATATTACAAAAGCAAACAATAATCAAGACCTAACAATAAACCATGATTTTTGTATATATGAATCTAACATGAAGCCAAATTACATATGTACCCCAAGAATAGGAATAAAAAAAGGAAAGGAAAAATTTTGGAGGTTTAAAATGGCACCTAATCTGTAGTAAAATTACTTTATCTTTTGCTTAATCCAATGCTCATTAACAGGATGTAACTCACAAGAAATACCATTACTCATGCTTATACACGGACTCTTAAGTCTACGCTGCTTCCATAAACAACCAGAAGATACAAAAACTACTGATAAAAGCAATAACATACACAAAAATCTTTTAAACATATACTCTAAATTATAAAATTAAATTGAGTAATCAAGCATATTCTTTTATTCTTCTCCTTACCCTTTTATTTATACCATCATAAGTTGTATTTTGTACAGAATCACTTAACCTTAACTTTATATAGTTATCTACAATAAAGTTAGCATCCTCAGCTGTATCACGAAAAAAATGATTAGACCCATCAACTACATGATACTGCATGTATTGACTTTTTGCTGAATTAATCAACCTGTTTGCTAAATTTGATACAGTGCTTTCTTCAGAAAAATTATCCTCTTTACCTTGTATTATGAGACCAGGCACCAAGCAAGGGGAAAAAAAAGAAAAATCATACTTAGTCACAGGAGGAGAAATAGCAATAAAACCAGCAACTTCTGGACGACGCATTGCAAGCTGCATAGCTACCCATCCACCAAAAGAAAACCCAGCAGCCCATACTACATTAGAATTAGAATTACGTTCCTGAAGCCAATCAATAGAAATTGCTGCATCAACCAACTCTCCTATACCACTTTTATCAAAAACCCCAGTAGATTTTCCTACACCACGAAAATTTATCTTTAAAACAGAAAAGTTATTTTTTACAAATGACATATATAGGTCATTCACAACTTGATAATCCATATTGCCACCTTGTTGTGGGCAATGGTGAAAAACCAATGCTAGCGGTGCATTAACATCTTGACTCTGATGGTACATGCCCTCTATCTTATCTGTTGCATTATTTACAAAAACTTCCACAAGAAAACTCCATATTAACTAAAATTCAATATACAAATTTTTGTTAATTATATCTTAATTTTACTGTCTATACAATAAGTTTTTACATATGGGTCATAAGCAACTCTTTCATAATATATCTCAAAATCTCTTTTGTGTAGCTAAGCTTATATTTGCAGGATCTAGAATTTAGAATAAATTTTACATCAGCATTTCATACTGATAAAATAGAATGATAATTTTAGAAATGCTGCTAGGCTTTTCAGTTGTAATTAAAATGCAGGTTGACTAAATAGCATTAAAAATAAAGATGAATTTTCTGATTAGAGAATAAGCTATTAGCTAATAAACAGAATTCTTTTATACTTAAATTTTCTGGTCGTTCATTTCCAGTAAGTCCAATGCTTTTAAATATACTATCAATGTTAGTAGTGAGCTTTTTTAAACTTGTTCTTAACATCTTTCTTCTTTGAGTAAAAACTATATTTAATATTTTATTTAAAGCTTTGATATCTATTTGAAATCTTTGAGTTTCTAAAGGCCTTACTGTTATAACCGAAGAATATACCTTGGGCTTAGGAAAAAATTCCTCAGGACTGATAATCAGCTTTTCTTCTATGTTGCATAGTAACTGACTAAGTATGGATAATGAACCATAAGCTTTAGAATTAGGTTTTGCTACGATACGGTCTGCTACTTCTTTTTGAAACATTAGTGTAAGATGTGTAAAATATTTTATATTGTTTAGCCATTTTAGAAATAATGCTACTGAGATGTTATAAGGTAAATTTGCAATAACTTTTACTGGTTGCTTCATTATTTCTTCTTCTTTCATAAAAAGAGCATCGGCTTCTACGATTTTATAATTATTTTGATAGAGAAGAAGTAAGTCACTATGCCATTTTATAAGAGACCTGTCTTTTTCTACAGAGAGTAAATATTTCGGATTACGCTTTAATATTTCTCTAGTTAATATTCCTCGGCCTGGGCCGACTTCTATAACATTAAAATGTTCTAAATCTTCAGCTAGATCTACTATCTTTTCTGCTGTTTTTTGTGAAAGTAAGAAATGTTGCCCTAATCCTTTTTTTAATTTCGTGAAAGTTGCTTGCATAACCTTTATATTCATAGTAGAGCACTACTCATATGCAGCATAAATTCCCTATCATGACTACAAAGTATTAAATTTTAACTATGTAGTATGATAAGATAACCCACTGAAACATACACATACCCACTATAAACCACATACAGGAAAATGTAATTACTATACCGTATATAGCTTTAATTTACTTTTTTACTCTTTGCTGAATAGTTCAATCTTGAGAATAAATACAACCCAATAAATAGCATTACGGTAACTATTGATGTATATGAGCACTTAAAGATTAAATCTCTAGCAAATATATTTAGACACTTATGCAGTGTAAATTTGTGTAATAGACCAACACACACAACAGCGCTATCAAGTACTGAACCAAGAGTTAAAGTAAAAAAATTTGCTATGTGAAACCCAAACTTTGATTTTAATTTATTAAAAATAATTATATTCAAGGAAAGGGATATTAAAATTGCACTATAAGAGATAAGTAACATTAGTGGACCTAAGTCTTTCCACTTTAGAATACAATTAAGTAATGTGCAGAATATCAATACATTAATAGCTTTTCTTTCATCATAAAGATTGACAATAGTATTTATTGTCAATGCAGAGCCTAAAAAGAAAGCAGCACATATTATTAACTTATTGGAAAAATTTAAGAAAAAAAGATTAGTAAATAGCGATAACATTAGTAACATAAACATATCATTATTTTATAAATAGATGCCTTACTATAAATCAAAAAATCGATAGGTCAAGTATTTTATTGTCTATAGAATAAGTGACTCTTAGATTATTCTATGCTAATTCTTTCACTATTTTTCATATTTACTTTCTTTCCTAAATTATAACACCATCTTGCAACACCTTTTCTTCTTATCACAATGCTGATAACCTAAATTCTAGATTAGTACATGAGATGATATTCCTGCTGCAATTAAATATTTTTTCATAAGATGTTCCTGCTTATCGCAGGGATATCTTTACATCAAGAGAGAAACTTGCTATTTAAATTTTAGCGCAAATGTAAATACACTAAATAACACAATTTTTTCCTTCGCTTTGTTGTTCGATTGAAATATTAGATAATTTGGAACTTAATTTTCCTTCTTCACATGAAGCATTTATAATATTTAATAAATCATGATAAGATAATTTATCATATATCAAATTTAAGCAGTCTGGACTCAACTTTTCCATCATGTTTTCACCTGACTCAATATGCCTAAATTTAGTACTCTTATTTAATAGATTTCCTAAGTTAGTTTTTCTTCTTTGAATGTCTGCTTCTACTTCCTTCGATATATCAGAAAAACTCTTCTTCCGCTTTTCTGTTGCTTCTCTACACTTTAAACGTTCTTCATTATCTAGCTGTGCTTCCTCACTTAGATATTCTTCCTCATTTTTCTCATAATTATGAATGCTACGTCTCGGATCTATTAATCTCTGATACTCAGTATGAGACAATGAACCTTTATCCTTATCTAATGCAAATCTACGAATAAATTTCTTACATATTTCTGTATCAGATGTAACAGATAATGGTGTACAATTAATCATAGAAATTGAAGCAGCTATTTCAACTCCACCATACATATTCCAAAATTTCTCTTTATTCTTACAAAATAGATCTAATATTTGTACAGTGATTACTTCTTCAATTTCAGCATAAGGATCAGCACCCTTTGAAAGTAAAAGCACTGTTGCATCAGTATAGCCATTTAAAGCAGTAACATGTAGTGGCGTAACACCATTTGATGTTTTTATATTAACATTTGCTCCACAATCTTCAATAAGAAATTTCATTGCTTTTACATTACCACTTTGAGCACTTTTATGTAATAATTTCTCATCTAAAGATGTCATTTTTATAGCATTATTGATACTATTGTTCTCTTTCGTTGCACGCTTTATTAATTCTTTAATATCTTGATCTTCTGAACTGCCATCTAAATGGATAGCAATTTCCATAAGAAACTCAATTACAAGAGGATCTATGAGATCATAGTAACCCCTCTCACCAGCCTCCTTACTAAGCGATACAATTTCTTTCATATATTTTTCTCTCTCTGAATCAGAGGGAACAAGGTGCCCTGCCTCAAATATCGCTTTTCGTAACTTGTGATTTAATTCTAACTTATCCATAAACAACCTCACATTTTAATTTAAGTAGATATATCTAATTTTAGATAAAAAAGTTAGTATAGTCAAGCACATTATGCTATTATAGAATATAAAATATATTTTTATGCTAAAAGTTGCTTCTCTATCACAACCTGCTCTACTGCTACTTGAGTGCTCTTGCTAGCTGAAGTAAGAGGTAATCTTAATTCCAAAGATATGTAAGGTTTTAATAAACTAAGCGCATATTTCACTGAAATAGGGTTTGTTTCACAAAATAGTATTTGATTTAATGGAAATAAAATATTATTTATTTCCATTGCTTCCTTAAATTTCTCCTCAAAAAATAAATTTTGCATTTTAGAGCAGAGCTTAGGAGCAACATTTGCAGTGACAGATACGCAGCCGCATCCTCCATGAATATTAAATATTAGTGCTGTAGTATCTTCTCCAGATAGAAGAGATATTTCTTTTTTTACTAAAAGTTTTATGTTCATTGGACGATTAAGATTGGATGTAGCATCCTTAATACCAACAACTCTTGGTAAGAGTATAATTCTTGCAAGATTATCATCACTAATGTCAACAGCACACCTGCTAGGAACATTATAAATTATAATTGATATATTAGTATTATCATGTATTATTTTAAAATATTCATATATACCTTTTTGTGTAGGTTTTAGATAATACGGTGTCACAACTAAGATAGCATCTGCATTTATTGATTCTAGATACTGTGCTCTTTTTATTGTCTCTACTAAATTATTTGATCCAACACCAACTATTATAGGAACTCTTCTGTTTGTTACATCTATACACAGTTTAGCTAATCTGGAATATTCTTCAAATGTTAAACTAGAAACCTCCCCAGTTGTACCACAAGGAACTAAGCCATGTACTCCCTCTTCTACTTGCCATTCAATTAATTTACAGAATGCATCTTCATCAATTTTACCTTCTCTAAACGGTGTTATGAGTGCAGTAAATACTCCTTTAAACAACATATTATTTGAAAAAATCTCACATCTATTTAAGGATATAATTGCTCAACTTTCCATTTATTTTTTTGTATAGCAGTATATCTCAATCTTATATGTCTTCTATGTTCTCCTGCTTGCCAAAATTCTATTACTTCTGCTTTAATACAAAATCCTACCCAAAAGCTTGGGCGTTGTATCTTCTTATCATGAAATTTCTCACGCATAAGATTTATGTCTTGTTCAAAATCTTGCAAGCTTTCCATAACATGAGACTGTTTTGAACACCAAGCACTGATTTGGCTCTCTCTTTCTCTCGAAGCAAAATATTTATCTGTTTTTTCTTCGTCTAATAATTTAACGTTTCCTTCTACACGCACTTGCGTGCCAAGCTCATTCCAATAAAATACTAATGCTGCTCTTGGATTTTCTTTTAATTCTTGTCCTTTACGGCTATTTATATTAGTAAAAAATACAAAACCCTCTGTGCTATATTCTTTTAATAGGACTACCCTTGCTGATGGTAACGCATTTTTATTACAAGTTGCAAGCACAACCGCTGTTTTTTCTTTAGATGAAACGTTTTCATACCATTTTCCAAATAATTCAATTGGGTTATCTTGGATCATATTTAAACATAGTTTTTTAGAATATAGCTAAGTAACCCACCTGATAACAAATATTCAACTTCTGATATAGTTTCAATCAAACATTTTAATTCTATAATCTCACTCAGTTTATCTTTTTTGTGAATTATACATTCCATATTAAAGCAAGGTCCAAGCTTTCCTGTAATACTAATTCCTTCACTATCATCAAATATCCTTCTGTCCATGTTGTTTTGAAACACTAGTGGTAAAACACCCATTCCAACTAGATTGGACCTATGTATGCGCTCAAAACTTTCAGCAATTACAGCTTTTACTCCCAGCAGTGAAGTACCTTTTGCAGCCCAATCTCTGCTTGAGCCTGTGCCATACTCCTTACCTGCAATCACAATTAACGGCACACTGTTTTTTTTATAACGCATTGCTGCATCAAAAATTGATATTATTTCCCCTGAAGGTACATATCTTGTATAGCCACCTTCAACATCAACCATCTCATTTTTTATTCTGATATTAGCAAATGTTCCACGCATCATCACATTGTGATTACCACGGCGAGATCCATAAGAATTAAAATCTTTAGGTTTAACACCAAGCTCTTTCAAATAAATGCCTGCAGAGCTATTTAAATTAATACTACCTGCAGGAGAAATATGATCAGTGGTAATGCTATCACCAAAAACTGCTAATTTTTGGGCATTTTCTATGTTAATAAAGTTATCTTTTTTTATCAATAAATTATCGAAATAAGGTGGATTTTGTATATAGTTACTATTTATATTCCAATTATAAATTTGGCTTTTTTCACATTTTATTTTTTTCCAGTGTTCATCTCCAGAAAAAACATCTTTATACTTTTTTATAAATGCTTCACGTGTTACTACTTTATTAACATAATCCTCGATTTCATAGTTTTTTGGCCATATATTTTTTAGATATACATCATCTCCATTTTTATCTTTACATATAGGATCTTTAGTTAAGTCAATTCTTACAGTACCAGCAAGCGCATACGCAACAACAAGTGGAGGAGATGCAAGGTAATTAGCTTTTACAAGAGAGTGTATTCTGCCCTCAAAGTTACGATTACCTGATAGAATTGATGCAACAGTTAAATTTTTCTCTTTTATACGGTCTTCTATTTCTTTACTCAGTGGACCAGAATTTCCTATGCATGTAGTACAGCCATATCCAACTAAATTAAAACCTATAGCATTTAAACTTTCTTGTAAACCTGATTTTTCCAAATATTCAGTTACAACTTTTGACCCTGGAGCAAGTGAGGTTTTTACCCATTCTTTAGGTTTTATTCCTAGCTTAACTGCGCTCTGCGCAACGAGACCAGCAGCAATCATAACATAAGGGTTAGAAGTGTTAGTGCAACTTGTTATTGCTGCAATAACTATACTCCCATCTTGTAATTCATTGTTATCACATAACTCGATTTTTGGAGGTATTTTTTTCGTGAGCATTTGATTATTTTGCTCAGATGCTGATTCATCAACGTATTCTGTGTCACTTATTTGTGATTCTTCTAAAAATCTTTTATCATCCAGAGAAAGTTCATCTTCTATGACTTGGTTAGTTGAATTTGTAAATGTTTTAGATAGAGACTTTGCCATTTGTGATAGAAAAACTTTTGCTATACTTGTTGTAAATGACTTAGAAAAAGATTTTGGTACTTGTGATAAAAGAACTTTGTCTTGTGGTCTTTTGGGTCCAGCCATTACTGGCTCTACTTCACATAAATCAAGTTCTAGTTTAGAGAAAAACGATATATTCTCATCTTTAGAACGCCATAATCCCTGTTCTTTAGAATACACCTCAACAAGTCTTATCAACTTTTTTGTGCGTCCAGTCAGATACAAATAATCTAAAGTTTTCTGATCTATTGGAAAAAAACCGCAAGTTGCACCATATTCAGGAGCCATGTTGGCTATAGTTGCTCTATCTGCAATAGATAAATCATCTAGCCCATCACCATAGAACTCTACAAACTTTCCTACTACTCCTTTTGTTCTTAAAATATTTGTAATAGTAAGAACTAAATCAGTTGCAGTCACTCCATCAGAAAGCTTACCTAATAATTTAAACCCTACTACTTCTGGAATAACCATATTAATTGGTTGACCTAGCATCACAGATTCTGCTTCTATTCCACCAACTCCCCAACCAAGAACCGACAAACCATTAATCATTGTAGTATGGCTATCAGTACCTATAACAGTATCAGGGTATATAACACCATTTTCATTACAAACGACTTGTGCTAAATATTCAAGATTCACTTGATGACAGATACCTGTACCTGGGGGTACTACTCTAAAGTTTCTAAAAGATGACTCTCCCCACTTTAAAAATTGGTACCTTTCTAGATTTCTTTCAATTTCTAGTTGAATATTTCTCTCTAGTGATGAACCACGACCAAAGCTATCTACTTGAACAGAGTGGTCAATAACAAGATCAACAGGCACGGATGGATTAATGTCACTAGGATTACCTCCACTATTTTTAACATAGCTACGCATTGATGCTAGATCTACAACTGCTGGCACTCCAGTAAAGTCCTGCATTAATACCCTTGCTGGTTTGTAGCTAATCTCATGATTGGTATGTTTACCAATAGAATTTGCAAGCATTACTATGTCAGTTAATTTTGTACTCTGGTTGCGAAGTAAATTTTCAGCTAAAATTTTCAATGAGCACGGTAATCTGTTTATATCTAACCCTAAAAAGTTAGCTGCAGACTTTAGGCTAAAATAATTATATAGCTTTCCATCTACATTTAAAGTTGCTTTTGAATCCATATTATAATTTTATACCAAATAACTTAAACATTAATTAATTTAGATTAGAATGACTATCCTTACTTTTCTGTTGTTCGTACATTGTTTCAAAATTTATAGGGTCAAGCATTAATGGAGGAAACCCTCCGCTGCTCGTAATCCTTGCTATTATTTCCCTTACAAACGGAAATAAAAAATTAGGTGCACCTACAAACAATATCTTTCTTAAGTTCTCTTCATCATAAATTTGAGAATTTTCTATTACAAATACACCACAATATTTAATATCACAAATGAAAGATTGTTTATCCTCAATCACTGCTTTTATTTCTATGTGTAAAGTAATTTCATGCAAAGATTTTGTTTCATCTTGATTTTCTGTTTCTCTGAGCCTTATAGAACTGATATTAACCATTACATTAATATCAGGAGCTTTATTAGAAAAAACAAATGGCGAGTTTGGATTTTCAAAAGAAAGGTCTTTTATATACTGACTATGAATTTTCATTTTTTGTTGTAACATGAATTCTCTCCCAAATTAGAATATACTGCTCTTTAAATTTAGAATATTTACATACGTATGTAATAAGCTATATTATTATATATTTCAAAGTATACTTACTAATGTTATATAATAAAACATTAAATTTTAAGATGAATTAGTCATGATAGAGTTTGCAATATATGCATTAGTAGCTGCACTCATTCTTTCTCGGTTATATAATTCTTTGGGTAAGTCACAGAATCCAAGCCTAAGAAAGATGCATGCGGTAATTGAAGATGTAAAGGTGAACAAAGAAAAAGAAGAAAGTTTATCAGATAATATAGATGATTACACAAATTCTTATAATAGGAGTAATATTAAAGATGTATTGTATCAAGTGCTTAAAAAAGATAAGAATCTTTCTATTGCATATTTTATTAAGGGCTCATCTAAAGTATTTGAATTAATTATTAAGCACTTTAGTGACGGCAATATTGAGCAAATAAAAGATCTTATGGTAAAAAATTTATATAACGATCTTACAAAAAAATTGAAGGTATTGCAGGAATCAGGCGATAATAAAAAATCCATAATTGTTTCCATTATATCACAAAAGATTATAGAGATTAAGTTGGTAAAAAACCTAGCATACATTGCTGTGCATTTTTTATCAGAACAAATTAACTTTACACAAGATAAACAAGGTAATGTTACTTTAGGCAGTAAGTCTAAGATCAATAAAGTTGAAGACATATGGCAGTTCCAAAAAAATATAGGTTCTGCAGATCAAAAGTGGCTGCTTGTTTCTATTAATTACCCTAACCCTCAAGCTACTGTTTGTAAACATTAGCAAGATGAGAGAAATAATGCTCGATACAGAAACAACAGGACTTGATACAAATTCTGGTCATCGCATTATCGAAATAGGATGTGTAGAATTAATCAATCGCATCCCGACAGGGAATGTGTTTCATCAGTATATAAACCCTGAAAGAAATATACCTTACCATTCTTTTAAAATTCATGGGATTAGTGAAGAATTTGTAAAAAATAAACCAGTCTTTTCAAAGATAGCAAAGTCTTTTTTAGAATTTATATCTAATGATATTCTAGTTATTCATAATGCAGAATTTGATATTAGATTTCTAAATATGGAATTACATAAAGTGAATACCGATCCAATTTTACATGATAGAGTAATAGATACGTTGGATCTAGCTAGAAGAAAATTCATTGGTTCTCCAGCGTCTTTAAATGCATTATGTAAGCGTTTTAATATTTCGCTAGATGGAAGAGAATTACACGGAGCATTAATAGATGCAAAATTGCTAGCAAAAGTATATGTCGAACTTACAGGAGGATTACAAAATCTTTTGTTTGAAAAAACAGATAAAGGTATGAGTAGTAAAAAAATTAATCCAAAATATATAAAAAATAACAGAACATATAATCAAAGGCAGCATTCTCCAAGCCAAGACGAGATTAAAGCACATAATAAACTTTTAACACAAATGAAAGATCCTTTGTGGTTGCAAAGAACTCTAGAATGACACATACTATAGTGAAAATTCAATTTATTGATTTATGATCAAGGTTATCAGAGTATTCTCAAGTGTGCTGGTTTTCTTTTCAATTATTTTTCTAGGATATTGCTATTTTACAGGACAAGGTATTTTTTCTGCAAGAACAAAAAATACAATCTCTACAAAAACAATAGATATAGGTGGTCATTTTTCATTGACTAACCATAACGGAAATCTTGTACACACTAGTGATTTTACAAACAAATACATGTTGGTTTTCTTTGGATTCTCTTCGTGCAAACGTATTTGTCCAATGCACCTTGGTATAATTTCTGAAGCACTTACAAAACTTGATCAAAAGCTTAATGAAAAATTGCAGGTGTTGTTTGTTACAGTTGATCCAAAACGGGATAGTGTAGAAAAATTAAGAGATTTTCAGCAACAATTTGATTCACGCATTATAATGCTTACCGGAGATAAAGATGAGATAGATAAAATTGCACTGAAGTATAAGGTATATGTAAGTAATACAGCCAATAATGAAGAGATCAATCATTCTTCAATAATATATCTTATTAGTCCTAATGGTGAATATGTAACACATTTTTCTCTTGATATTGATTCAAGTGAAGATCAAGCACAGAAATTGAGCGAAGGAATAGAACATTATTTGAGGTAATAAAATACTAAAAAATTTAATCTTTATTGACAAATAAAGATTATTATCTTAACATTAATTT
>NZ_JAZHPY010000001.1:0-38870 GCF_036711655.1 Wolbachia endosymbiont of Pentidionis agamae
TACTTGATTTTCTATATTATAATGGTAATGGCGAAACTGCGGAAGCAAAAATTTTCGCCGCGCGCACTCCTATTAAGAAAAAATAAACTCTTTACTTGATATTTACTTCAGATTCTTTATCATCAATCTCTCCAATCAAACTGTTTTCTTAGCATCTTTTTACTTTTTCTAGTTTCGAAAGAGGTCTAATGTTAATCTGCATCCTATTTCTTTTATATATTTATATTCTTATATCTAATCCAATTCAAATTGATTAAAATTAGGTGATGGTTGTTAATTTTTCAAAATAGGTCTATTCTCTTTCTCATTTATGTAACAAAGCTATTCTTTGTTAGAGTCATGAATCTATGTGATAAAGGTGAGATGATTTTAACCCATAATCAATATATGTGATCTGTAGTTTTAGGTAATGCAGTATTTTGGCTATATATCGTTGACATTATTTAGTAATTTTAGTAAAGTTTAGTATAGTTATTAGAGAGTAAGTTTTATGGCTACTTTTTTTTTAAAAGAGAAGCAAATTAGGAAACAATGGGTAATAATAGATGTGGAGGAAGTTGTCGGAGAGGAAGGCATAAAAAAAAGAGCAGTTGTTGGTAGATTAGCGTCTTTTGTTACAAAATTGTTACGTGGAAAACATAAGCCAGAATATACTCCTCATATGGACTGTGGGGATAATGTTATTATTGTTAATGCAGAGAAAGTTTTTTTTACTGGAAAGAAATTAAAAGACAAGATTTACTACAGGCATACAGGTTATGTTGATGGGTTAAAAAGTAGTGTTGCAGGCAATATTTTAACTGGAAAGTTTCCTGAACGTATATTAAAAATGGCTGTAAAGAGAATGTTAGGTACAGGTCCTATGGCACGTAGACATTTAGAAAATTTGCATATATATGCTGGACCTGATCATAAGCATCAAGGACAACAGCCTAAAAAAATAAATTTTATTTCTTTGAATTATAAAAATGGAAAGTAAGATGGTGGATTCTAATGTATCTATGGAAGAAAAAAAACTAAATTCAGCAATTGATTCTCTTGGTCGTGTTTACGCTACTGGGCGAAGGAAGAATGCAGTGGCGAGGGTATGGATAAAGCATGGTAATGGCAAATTTAATGTAAATAAAAAGGATAATTTGCTAGATTACTTCAAAAGAAGTTCGATTGTTCAGACAGTTACTATGCCTTTCACTGCAACTTCAACAATAAATGGTTATGACGTTTTTGCAACTGTACGTGGTGGCGGATTATCAGGTCAAGCAGGCGCTCTAGCACATGGAATAAGCAGGGCTCTCAGCAAGATGCATTCTGATTTACATTCAACGTTGCGTAGCGAGGGGTTTTTAACGCGAGACTCACGTGTTGTTGAGCGTAAAAAATATGGTCAACATAAAGCTAGGAAGAAGTGTCAATTTTCTAAAAGATAGCCTTTTAGATACTTTTCATGGTAATTCACAACAATTTATGTATTTGAGTATAATAATGAATGAAGTTCCAAGTTGTATCTATATAGTTACTTAATATTTTTAGGAAGAACGATAAGGTTTTTTTGTTAGGTGGTCAGTTTTTGTCACATTGTGTAATTAATAGTTATACTTCTAAGCAATTCAACAATACATTATTTAGCTTTAAAGCTATCTTATTCATAAGATGTTATGTGCCAGCAACTATCATCTCATCTATTTTAATAGTTGGTGAATTAAACTGTCCATAAAAACTCAAGTCATCTGCTACAATCAATCTACCAAACATCTCAATGAGATTACTTGCAATAGTAAACTCATGTATAGGATATGTTACAATGCCATTTTCTATAAAAAATCCGGATGCACCTTGACTATAATCACCGTTAATTAAGTTAATACCGAAACCAAATAGATCTGTTACATAAATTCCTTGCTTTACTGTTTGAATGAGATCATTGTATGAAATATGACCATTTTCGATATAAAAATTACTTGCTTCTGGTAGAACTGAAGCATTACTCATTCGTGAAGCATTACCTGTTGTTTTAAGGTTTAACTTTTTACTTGAATGTAAATCCAAAATCCAACTTAATAACACTCCATTTTCTATACATATGGTTTTCCTACTTTGCACTCCTTCTCCATCAAAAGGCCTTGACCATAAACCCTTATGTAATAACGGATCATCTATAATACAGATATTGTCGTTAAAGATCATAGTACCTAAACTTTTTAATAAAAAAGAACTGCTACTTGCTATATTATTACCATTTATAGCACTAGCAAAGCTTTTTACTAATTCTTTCGCTGCTCTTTTCTCAAAGATTACAGGAAATTTATTAGTTTTTACTGCACGCGCCCCTAGCTGAGCAACTGCTCTACTAGCTGCTTCTTTTCCTATTAATTCTGGTGATTTTAGATCATTAAAATTACAAGCTAAGTCATAATCATATCCGACCTTCATTTCCCTATTTCGACCTGCAACAACAGAGACCTGATTACTAAAAAAGGACTTGCTAAATGAGCTTAAAAATCCCGAAGTGGTGGAGAGCAGCATATTAGTGAGAGAATAAGAAGAACATGCACCTTCAGAGTTAATAATACTTTTATTTTCAAGGGCTGAGCTTTCTGCAAGATTAGTAATCCTTTTTAAATCTTCTATATTAATGCTGTTAGTATCTAAAATGCCTAGATTTTCAGTAGTATGGTGATCATCAACATAAAAATTAATATATGGATCTCTTTGAGCACTTTTTGCCATTTCTACTACTTGACTTATGACTTTATCAATGCTACTGAGATCATTGGTAGAAACATAGGCAGCTCTATCTTTTTCTGCAATAGCTCTAATGCCAACAGTGCAATTTTTTGCTTGAGAGATTTGCTCAATTTTTAAAAGGCGTTGAGACACAGAAATCTTATTAGTTTCATATATAACTACTTCTGCATCTAAATTTTGTTTTTTTATTGACTTCGTAATATCGTTTACAATATTTAATATATCCATCACTACAAAGCTTCCGCACCTCCTATAATTTCGATTAAATCAGTTGTAACAGCCGACTGGCGAGAGCGATTATAGATTAATGATAACTCACTCAGCATTTCTTTGGTATTTTTATTTGCTGATTCCATTGCAATCATTCTAGCACTGTTTTCACTTGCCATATTTTCAAGCAATGCAGCGTATAAACTCCCTGAAATATAATTTTTCATTAAAGATCTTAAAATAAACTTGATATTTGCTGGCTCATATTCATACTTATTATTGCATAACAAATTGTTATTGCAATATGGCAATGGCCTAATCAGCTCTAATGTTGGTTCTTGTACCATTGTATTATAAAACTTATTATAAAAGACTTTTACTCTGTCATACATCTGCAAATCTATATTAGCCATTAAATGCTCTATGTAATTAAGAGTCACACCATTGCTGCTTTCTCCCTTTAATATATTCTCTACATTATACCTAAATTTACCTAAATCATAAGCTTTCCTACCAAAAAATACAATTCCTACCTTTTTGCCACTAGAAATCAGCTTATCTATGTACTCATAACTGAACTTCAAAATTGAAGAATTAAAACTACCACATAAGCCACGATCAGATGCTATAATAAAAATTAGAAAAGAATCTCTACCTACTCCTAAGAATCTTTTTCTCAATTTCTCATCAGATATAGATAAGAAATAAGAAATTATCTCTTGTAATTTAGATACATAAAGCCTAGATTTTGATAATTTTTTTTGACTTTGTAATGACTTTGATGCAGAAACCATCTGCATCATTTTCGTAGTCTTTTGTATAGACTTTATGTTTTTAATTCTTAAGGATAGTTCTTTGAGTGTTACCAACTTAATAACTCTATAAAAACTTTAGCTAAAATATATACAGCTTTTAATTAAATAGCAAGCTTTTATAGCGTTATGTTTAGTAATATTCTGCTCATAGATACAACAATTTCCTTTATTTCTAATTTTTATTAAACATATGTTATGTCTACTTACCACTTCACTTCTTTCCTGATAAAGATCATGCCTTCCAAAGTTTCTTAATTGTTGTTTCTGAATAATTTCACTATCAAAATTACTCCAGGATGAGAATTGTAAGAGTTTAGATCATTACTTGCTTGCTATTTTTGCTAAAATTATTATAGAGAACTACCTTTTTTTGATAAAGAGTTAATATTGTATTAACTCTCGTGCACAAAAAGACAGAAAAAATTATGAAATAATAGTGCAGTGTACATGATGTGATATAGTAAAGCTTACCTCACTTAAAGTCGTTATTTAGATCAACGACGTTGATCTAAATAACCTTTATATCCTATTAAATGATGCTACTTCTGAATCGCTCTTCAGAAATAAGAACAAAGAAGGAAAATTTTTTTTGCTATAGAGAATATATGTGCTATAAAGACCATGACTGCTGAGTTTTTTGATTAAAGTTTTATCGTCATATGAAAAGTAAATACTCATTCATATAGACCTTAGATATTATAGAAGAATATCATGGCAAAAGACATTTACTACTAGAATCAAATGACACCCGATTGAACACTTAGAGTAGTTTTAATAGATTTTACTTTAACTTTTCTTCTTTAAATAACACATGCTTTCTTATTACAGGATCATATTTTTTAAATGATAGCTTAGTAGTGAGTGTTTTGGGGTTACGTCTCTTGACATAAAAATAACATGTTGGCTTTTCCTCTCCAGTATATGTTTTCTTTATTCCTGTACTTACTAACTTTATAAGAAGAGAAGCAGTTTTTTTAGCCATAAATTAACCCTACAGTAAAAATTATATTTTAATAATAAGCCATTTAGTTGTTTTAAGTCAATGTATTTTACGGGAATTTATTTATTGAACCTATCATATAAGTCTTTAGATAAATCTGTTTTTTCCCAGGAAAACTCTCCCATGCTTGTCGGTTCTTTTCCAAAATGTCCATAACAGGCAGTAGCTTTATATATAGGTCGATTAAGCGATAAATGTTTTATTATTCCTTTTATAGAAAGGTCTATATTGTTTTGAATGAATTTTATGATCTCTATTTCTTTTACTTTACCTGTACATAGAGTATCAATATAAAATGATGTTGGTTCTGCAATACCAATAGCATAAGAAAGCTGTACTAGACAACGTTCTGCTAAGCCTGCAGTTACAATATTTTTAGCAAGATATCTTGACATATATGCTGCAGATCTATCAACTTTTGTTGGATCTTTTCCAGAAAAAGCACCTCCTCCATGAGGAATATAACCACCATAAGTGTCAACCATAATTTTTCTTCCTGTTAAACCACAATCACCAATAGGTCCACCAATAACGAATCTTCCTGTAGGATTGACTAAAAAATTCTTTTCAGTACACATCCATCCTTCAGGAAGTGATGAAACAACATAGGGATATATTATCTCTTTCACTTCAAGCTGACCAAGATTCTCTGGATGCTGTATCGATACAATTACACTTTTTGCACAAATCGGAAAATTATTTTCGTACAGTAAAGTGATTTGTGATTTTGCATCTGGGCCAAGTTTAGGAATTTTCCCTATTTTTACAGCATGGGCTATATTTTTTAATATTAAATGTGCATAAAAAATAGGAGCAGGCATTAAATTTTCAGTCTCTATTGATGCATAACCGTACATTATTCCTTGGTCTCCAGCGCCTTGCTCATCCCTGTCAACACCGAGTATAATATCACTGGATTGCTTGTGTAAAAAAATGCTCACCATTACTTTCTGCCAATGAAACCCATCATCTTTATATCCAATATCTTTTATTATATTACGTACTATAGTTTCAATATCACTGTTCTGAATAGTAGGTCCAAATACTTCTCCTGCTATAATAACGTTATCTTTAGTCACTAAAGTTTCTATAGCAGTTCGTGATAACGGATGAGCAGAAATATAGCTATCCAATATAGCATCTGAAATTTTATCAGCTATTTTATCTGGATGCCCTGCTGCAACTGATTCGCTTGTTATTAGATGATTTTTATTTTTTTGAAAGATCATAATCATGACATATTTTTATATACAAATAGATGCTTTTTTATTAATCAGAATAAATGTTATTATGTAATTTTAAAGTACACTTTAAAACATAAATTATAAAAAACATAATTAAAAATTACATACTTTTTTAATTTAAAGTATAGTTAAAATTAAAAATGTAATATGAATTTATTTAATAGAGAGTGAGATCTATGGAAGTATTCTCTTTATTAGATTTATTTTAAGCCCAAACCACAAGAAAAGAGTGTAGGGGATAGTGAATTTAATATGCTAATCAAAACAGAGAAATATAAATGAGAAGGTTTATTGGTAATCTGTGTTTTGTATTTCTGGGATATAATCTTACAAATTTACTGTATACTTTGAAAATTCAGACCTATCAAAGGTTCAATATAATCTAAATAGGAAAACTTAAAATTTTGCATGCTGATAAAATATGGTAACAATCTTAGCATATGTGCCTAATAAGTTTTTATCACTTTGTAGAATCTTAAATTAAGAATATTATAAAAATCCCAGACAGTAAAACATAAAGTGTTTTTCATGCAGTAGAGCTTTGTAATAGACCTATTACATAACTCATCCAATCAATTCAAAGTTATAAATTTCAGCTTGAATCTCAAAGCAAAACGTTTTCGTCTATTTTGGTATTTATCTGTTATAACTTTAAACCTTTTTAATGGGCCAATCACATTTTCTATGACTACTCTCTGACTAGCAAGCTCTTTTCCTTTTTTCTTTAGTCCTTTTTCGTTTTCCTATCCGGCTTTCATGAATTTTTATAAACCTCTATATCTGCTAAAACCTTTAAAATATGCATTTTTGACTCTTTGAAAACCCGAAAATCATGCCGTTTATCGTTCGAAAAAGTCGTATAAACTGCTCTGTTTTTCTATTTGTATGCTATACTTTTTCCTGAATAAAATCTTTTTTCATGTCACTTTTTAAGAACTATTTTCGCCCTGGCAACACAAATTCCGGATGTTTTACCAGAGATCCATCGAATATTACGATAGTAAGCACTTTCACTTACTTCATAGCTTTACGTAATTATATCCGATATTTCCTCAAAAGCAAGAGGTCTCCCCATAATTTGGTTGATTTTCCTCCTTTGGCCTTCTTTTAGCTTCTGCAGCAATTAAAATCTCGGTCATTCTATTGGATGTTAATTGAGTTTTACTCTAGTTAATCGGCGAAATCCTTTGTCTTCCAACCTGCTTATTTTTTCAAACTTCATTACCACTCTCATGTTACTTTCTAGTGATTACAACCTTTAGTACAGTGATGCTAGAGGTCCAATATCATTTTTATATAATTACTGTTATGCTTAACAAATTAGCTATTTTTTTGACTTTGAAGACACACTCTTATAAAATATATATGCTAGTTAGGAATTAAAATACTTTAACTTTTTCTATAATTTTATAGAAATGGTCAAAGTCTAAGCTTGCACTACCAATTAAAACTCCAGCAAGACTTTTAATCTTCAGTAATATTTCTATATTTTGCGAATTAACAGAGCCACCATAGATTACAGGTTTTTGTTCAGTATTTAATTTGATGATTTTTATAACTTTTTCTATTAATTCATTGCTTGGTACAACACCTGTACCTATAGCCCATATTGGTTCATACGCTATAATATACTCATTACAGAAAGTAGGCAAACGTTCTTTACATTGATCGACTATTATTTCTTCTGTTCTTTCTTTTTCATAATCTTTAAGACTTTCCCCAATACAAATAATAGGACATACATTACATGCGAGTGCCATCTCTGCCTTTAGTTTTATTAGGTTATTACTTTCATTATTTCTTTCTGAATGGCCAAGTATTACATAAGTACATCCAAGGTCTTTTAACATTTCTGCACTAACTTCACCAGTATAGGAACCTGATCTTTTGTGATGGCAATTTTGTGCACCTATATTAACGCAGCCTGCTAAATTTATTCTATCTGGAAGTGATGTAAATGGTGGACAAATCACAAGCTTATGATTCATGGACTGATCAAGTAACTTACTGTTTAATTTACCAATAAAGCTCATGAATGTAGACCTAGTTCCATTCATTTTCCAATTTGCTACTACTAAAAAAGGCATTGCTTTATATAGTGGATAAGTGTGCCGGCTGTCGGACTTGAACTGACAACCTACTGATTACAAGTCAGTTGCTCTACCAATTGAGCTAAGCCGGCAAAACATGTAAAATATAATTATGCTTTATAGGACAGTCAACAAGTTTCTAATACTTATAGTATTAAGAATTTTAAACAAGTAAAAATTATGCAAACTAGAACAAAACTTATTTCAGCATTACATTAAAAATAGTGATAAAATTTGCATTGCTGTTATATATTATTACAGAAACTATTAATGGCAAGTCAGTGAAAAGAGTTTCAGTTTTAGGGTCTACAGGAAATATAGGAAAAAAAACTGTAGAATTATTAGCACAGAATTTAGAAAAATATCATGTGGAAGCACTTACTACTCACTCTAATTTTGAATTATTAGCTTTTCAAGCAAAGTTGCTTAAGGTGAAGCATGTTGCTATCGTCAATGAAGAATTTTATTTAGAGCTAAAGAATAGGCTATCAGGTACAAATATTAATATAGAAGTAGGTATTAACGGTTTAATGAACATTGCTTCATTTGCAGTTGATCTTTCAGTTGTTGCAGTTGTTGGAATTGCAGGACTCGAACCAGTTATGAGAATTATAGAAAGTGGAACTAAAGTAATTTCTATAGCAAACAAAGAGAGTATAGTTTGCGGAGGAAAATTATTATTTGAAAAAGCTAAAAAAAATAATGTAAGCATTATTCCTATCGATTCTGAGCACAATGCAATTTTTCAGATTCTAGAACATGGTAAAAAACATGTGGAGAAAATTATTCTCACTGCTTCAGGAGGGCCATTTTTAAATTCTACTTACCAAGAAATACAAAATTCCTCAATTGAACAAGTACTTACTCACCCAACCTGGGATATGGGTAAAAAAATCTCAGTTGATTCCGCAACTATGATGAATAAAGTTTTAGAAATGATAGAAGCGTATAATTTATTCAAAGTTAATGCAATCGAGGTAGTAGTTCATCCAGAGTCAATAGTGCATAGTATTGTGTCATACCAAGATGGATTTAATTTTGCCGTTTTAGCAGAACCTGATATGAAAATCCCCATTTCTTACGCTTTATCTTGGCCAGAGAGACAAAAGTTAAATTGTAAACTAGATTTAACTAAGCAGAAAAAATTAACGTTCATAAAGCCAGATCATCAGCGATTTCCTGCTTTAAAACTTGGATTTGAGATAATGAATTCTCACTCATTACATGCAAAAAGCATTGTGCTTAATGCAGCAAACGAAATAGCTGTAAATGCATTTTTAAATTCACAAATAAAATTTATGGATATAGTAAAAATAGTAGAATTAACACTTAATAAATTTACAAATAATTTTGAAATTGCTACATTGTCTAATATATTAGAAATTAATAAAGAAGCTCGAGTTATTTCTACTAAACATGCAATCAGCTATTGATTATTGTATAGACCAAGTACGTGAGTACGATAGAGATCACTTTATTTGCTCTCTATTTGTTCCTAAAAAATTTAGACACAATTATTTAGTACTTTATACGTTTAATATCGAAGTTAATAATATAATCTATAATACCAATGAAGCGATTGTAGCTTTTATACGCCTAAAGTGGTGGCATGAAAAAATAGATACAATCTATCAAAATAATCTTGTAACTGATAATCACAATATAGTAATAGCATTACAATATGTGATAAAGTCTGCAAATATACCATTATCTCTGTTCAAGGATTATTTAAATGGTTATGAACAAATGGTAGGATATACCTCATATAGAAATGTAGAGGAACTAGAAAAAATTGCAGTACAAACTACAGTTAATTTGATGAAGATAATAATTATTGCAACAACTACGATAGAACATGGAGATCAGATTGCATATCATTGTGGCATTGCTTGGCATCTGATGAATAATTTGCGTAATGCAAAATATTTTCAAAATAAAACATTGTTACTAAGTAATAAATTACACCAAAAATTAATAGTTGAAAAGGCTGAAAGCCATATAGTGACTACTGTACAGTTAGCAAAGAGTCTAAAAGCAATACACATAAAGTTACAAGCTGTACTTGCAGGGTTTTATTTAAAAAATATGCGCAAAAAGAAATTCAATATTTTAAATGGGGAGATATGGTCTATGTCGCCGATAATGCAGTTCAAGTTACTACTTCATTTCTTTAAAGTGAAATTTTGTAAAAACCTATTTTAGATAGAAGTAGAATTTGCTCAGTAAAATTAAGGTATTATTTATAAATAGTAGTATTATATAATAATTTGATTTACTTCTATAAGTATTATGTCTTCTCTATTTAGAAATTGTTGTTTAATGATATTGATACCTATCTACTCACTGGTTGTTTCGCAACAATCTTTTCTGGTTCTACCAAAAAAATCAAAATTGAAGTAGTAGAGATACAAACAATAATTTGATTAAAGGTATACATTGTATTATTCAGAGTCCGTCAGGTGCAGATTATTTTCTTAAGTCCAATCCAGGTACAATCACTGTACAGCGGTGGTCAGGGCTATTATCAATTGATTGCAAGAAATCTGGTTATAATAGGCTAGATACTATGGTGGAGGAAAGCTTTAATACTGTTACTTTATTAAATATAATATGGTGGCCAGGTTTTGCCGTTGACGCAGTTACTGGAGCTTATAAGAAATATCCATCATATTATCTAGTAGTTATGGAAAATTCTGATTGATATAATTTGGTATGTTAAAATCTAATGGACCAAAAAAATTAAAGTATATAATAGAAAATTATATACTAAAGTGCGCAAAGAACAAAGTAAGTAAAAATGAAGTGCGTCTTATTTTGAATTGGCGAAATATAGCTGGAACAGAAATAGCAGAATACACAAAGCCGCAAAAAGTATTGTTTGCAAAAAATGTAAATTCTGGTGTGCTACATTTGTTAGTTGTGGGTGGTGGTAAAGCACTAGAAATACAACATATGATTCCTATTTTAATAGAAAAAATTACAGTATTTTTTGGGTATAAAGCAGTATATAGCATAAGGATTACACAATATTGGCATTGACTTAGGTAGCAATATTATGTAGTTATAATAAGTGTTCTGGAATAATATGGTACATTATAATGAGTAGAATTTGTGGTTTAACTAATAGAAAAAAATCTTTTGGTAATAAGGTCTCTCACTCAAACCGTAAGACCAAACGTACTTTTTGTTTAAATTTGCATAAAGTTACTTTAATGAGTGACTTGTTAAATAAAAAGTTTAAATTTCGTATTGCATCGAGAACTTTAAGAACTATAGATTATAAAGGAGGTCTTGATTCTTTTTTATTAAATACTAAAACTAATAAGTTAAGTGAGGAAGCTCAAAAAGTGAAGAGGAAGTTAAAGAAGGCATTAGCAAAGCAAGAAGCTGCTTAATATGCATGGTAAACCTAATTGGTTAAGAGTTAAAGCTCCTACAGGTCAGGTGTTCAATGAAACTTTAAGTGCTGTTAAGTTATATAACTTAAATACTGTATGTGAGGAGGCTGCTTGCCCTAATATTGGTGAATGTTGGAATAAGCGTCATGCAACTGTAATGATTCTTGGTTCAGTTTGTACTCGTGCTTGTGCATTTTGCAATGTAGAAACTGGTATTCCTGATAAATTAGATCCTCACGAGCCAAAAAATTTAGCAAAAGCACTGGAAAAACTAAGTTTGAAGCATGTAGTTATTACTTCAGTTGATCGCGATGATTTACCTGATGGCGGTGCAAGTCATTTCATAAAATGTATAGAAGAAATTAGGAAGACATGCTTAAAAACAACTATAGAAATTTTAACTCCAGATTTTCTTAATAAAGAAGGTGCATTTGAAGCAATTGCTCTTGCTGCTCCCGATGTATATAATCATAACATTGAGACAGTACCAAGATTATATGCAAAAATAAGGCCGAGGGCTCGTTATTTTCACTCTTTATATTTGCTAAAAATAGTTAAGAGAGTTAATCCTAAAATTTTTACAAAGTCAGGATTTATGGTAGGGCTTGGGGAGAGCAAGGAAGAAATATTACAGGTAATGGATGATTTACGCAGCGCTGATGTTGATTTTCTTACGATTGGTCAATATTTACAGCCTACTCCAAGACATGCAAAACTTGATAGGTATGTGAGTCCAGAAGAATTTGAACATTTTAAGTATATTGCTTACTCTAAAGGATTTCGCATGGTAGCATCAAGCCCATTAACTAGATCCTCATATCATGCAGAAGAGGATTTTAAAAAGCTTAAAGCTTTGAATTAATTTTTTAAATTAAATTTGGCAAATATCCTGTTTTACAGTATAATGTAGATGTTATTAGGTAAATTATGAATGATATGTTAGTTGTACTTGATTTTGATAATACTATTGTAAATGGCCATATGCATGGTTATTTGGAAGGGAAATTTATTTCTCCAGATGAAAAAGAAGACTCTAAGATAAAGCAACAAGTTGAGAGTTTTTTAAAAGAAAAAGGTGGAATTAAGAATGAAAAAAAGCTCAAGGTTTTCCTTAAGGACTTGTTAAAAGAAGGAGTAAATGTTGCTATTGCATCGTTTACAAAATACACTCAACATGTAGAGTATTGCATAAAACATAATTTAGATTTAAGTGATGATGAAGCGAATAGTATCAAGGTAATAGGGTGGTTGCTAAATAATACACCAGATCAAAAAGATTCAAGAAGGAGTTCCAGTGGAAGTAATATACAAAAGCAGCATATATCAGAAGAAGGAAAGCCTAGAGAAAAAAAAAGAAAGCTTAGTTTGAATTTTGATCTTGCTGCTCAGGAATCTACTACCACAAAACAGGAATCTACGAGAGAAAAATATGGAAAGAACTTTCATATCTTATGTTTATTAAAGGAACACAAAAAAAAATATGGAGAGTTGCCAAAAGCAGTAGTATTACTTGATGATGATGAGAACAACATAAAATATATTAATGGTTTTAATGAAATGATTGATAGTTTATTAAAATCAGAAGATAAGTATGAAAAGAAATTACTTAACATTGATAATGAAAGAGCAAGTATTAATTTCACTAAGGAAGACATGAAAGGTATAAAATTCATTGGAGTCCTAGTGCCTAAAGATGTCATTAAGGACAATAATGAGAGTAAATATAATTTATTTAGAGCAAGCAGGAAACCTTGTTGTACCTGCAGCAACAGTGCTAGAGGAAGCAGAAGGTGAACATGTTATCAATAGACTAAAGACAGCAAATATATAGGTGGAACTGAAATACTTATACTTTTTATAATGATAGGGTTATAGTTTGTGATAATCTTTTTAGAAAAATGTTGCTTGCACTGTATACTTAATGTCAATACAATCGAATCTACAATATGGCTCTTGAGGGAAGAGACAGGCAGAGCCCAGTTTTTCACCGCTTCTAATAGTGGGATGTATCAAAATGCCAATATTCTACTTACAATTAGCTAAATTAAGTAAAATAATATATAAGGCATATATTTTCTTATTAACATTTTATACCAGAATGCACTGCCACAGTATTCCAACTCATATTATAAAATTTCACATTATGAAAGCCTACATCTTCAATTTCCTTCTTAAATTCACTTTGATTAGGGAATGCTCTTATACTTTTTACTAAATATTGATAAGGACTTTCATCTCCTACAATTAGAGTTCCAAATTTAGGAATTACTTTAAACGAGTATAGATCATATAACTTTTTAAATATCCCACTTTGATTAGAGACTTGTGCAAATTCTAAACAAACAAATTTTCCATGTGGCTTTAGCACCCTGTAAATTTCACTTAGAGCTCTTTTTCTATTAGAAACATTGCGTATACCAAAAGCTATAGTACAATAACAAAATTCGTCATTTTGAAATGGCAAATTTTCTGCATCTGCACAGACCCAATTTAGATTTAGCTTGTTTAAATCAATCGATTTGTTTTTACCAACGTTTAGCATATTTTCATTTATATCACAAACTGTAACTTCTATGTTATGATTCTGTTTTATCATTTCTATAGCTATATCACCAGTTCCTCCAGCAAGATCTAATATCTTACTATTTTTGGTAAGATTTAAATTATCTACCATTTTCTTTTTCCATAATCTATGCATTCCAAAACTCATTATATCATTCATCAAGTCGTAACGACTTGCTACAGAATCAAAAACTTTCCTCACTATCTGTTGCTTATTCATACCGTCCGTAAGATGATGATCATTTTTAATATAAACAAGATAAAGAAATTATGCTACATATTGATAATAATACTTACAATAGTGTTCGCAAGTTTCTTTCTTGTATTACTCTATGCTTCCAACCTTCTGTTGGTTTGGTACAGCTGTATAATACTTGTCCCATAATCCTAATAATATTACTATATCATTTACTTGTTCAAACTATGTCTAAGCTGGAGTTTTCAAGAGGTAATGATACAAAAATGTTTATCTTTTATTATATTATAATTAATATATACTGATATAGTATATTGGTATTTTACAAAGTGTACAACAAAGATTATAAGAAAGGACATAGAAAACGTTTAAGGGAACATATCGTTTTGAATAGTGGAAAGTCACTCCATGATTATGAAATTTTAGAGTATATCCTATATTCAGCATATAGTAGAATAGATGTAAGGTCAATTGCAAGAGATTTAATACATTCTTTTGGTAGCTTAGGTAAAGTTCTTAATGCTGAATTTGAATCGTTAAAAAATATTAATGGAATTGGTAATGCAGCGATATCTGCCATTTTTTGTGTTAAGGAAGCACTTGTTAGGGTGACAAGAGAAGAAGTAAAAGAGTTGCCTGTAATAAATAATTGGCAAAAGTTATTCTCTTATTTAAAAATGAGTATAGGAGGCATTAGTAAAGAAAATTTTCGTGTAATTTATATGAACAAAAAATACAAAATAATAGCAGATGATTTACAAGACACTGGTACAGTTGATCAAACCCCACTTTACGTTAGAGAAATAATCAAAAAAGCATTGTTAATTGGCTCAACATCGATTGTTGTATCTCATAATCACCCAAGTGGAGATGTAGAACCATCAAAGAATGATATATTGCTTACTAAACAATTAAACAAAGCGTGTAATAGTATGGAAATAGAATTAATAGACCATATTATTGTAACTTATAATAAGTATTTTAGCTTTAAGGAAAATCGTTTATTGTAAGAACCTGCTAAAGTGGAGCTGAGAAATACAAGTTTTTGGACTGTATGGAGTATGAAACAAGTGTAGAAAAATGCGTACCAAAGATTATAGGAGATCTGTAATAAAATCTAATATATTTTAGATAGCCAAAAACTATCCCTATAGCAGATCTTTTCCTTGGCAACATCTTCTACTTAAATTAAGATTAGTGATTTCTCATATCTTCTTCCACTTTAGTGACGAGCTTTAAGCCTATATTGAAGAATTTCTAAAGAAGCTCTTTTTATATAGCCATAGACCTCTCTACTCCGTTTTTACAACCTTGAATGCAAGAGGTCTATTCACATTAAGGAGGGGGCATGAAGGTAAAAGTATGAAAACACTACTTCTAGATAAAAAGAGTATTACGCTCACCTTTAAACCTACCCCTAAAAACCGCTATTTACTTGCTTCTGTGAATTTATAGGTTCGCTAGTAACATCATGAAGAGTACCTGGTGTACTTGCATCATCATTAAGATTTGAGCTTGCAGTGCCAAGATCGCTTGTATCATTACAAGTTATTTCATACGATATTTCTCCATGTAAACTAACGATTTCATTTGCAATATCTATCAAGCCATGCTCTATAAGACGCTCTTGAATAGCATGTAAATAATCATTCAGTGAATTTAGCTCTTCTTTTGACATTTTATTTTTGTCAAACTCACATTTTATGTTTTTTATACGCTCTTGTATTTTGTTTTCATCATTCGTTTCATTTGGCTCCATAAAGAATATAATTTTACTTAAAGATTTACAATCTTCTTATATCACTTTTGGTAGATTATTAATATTAACGTCAGGATGAACATTATAACATATGATATCATATTGAAAATGAGAAAGTATGTTACGTGGATTGATAAACTCTTCAGCATACTTAAGTTTCTCTACGTCAGATGATAAACTATTCAAAAATTTATTTTTAGCACTTAGATATGTGTCAATTTCTCCTTCAGTAAACGCACTTCCAAAAACCTCTCCCTATCTTTTATTTGTTCATCTCTATCACCACAGGTTAGTTTTTGTTGACCATGTGGACAATAAGCTTTACTAAAAACTTTTAGTTCTACTAAGGTAAGGATACATTGTTCTGATGATACATTGTGATCCTCTTTATACTCTTTAAACTTCTGTGTGAGTAATTTACAAATTTTTTCTCTATTATTATCAACACTAATATCTTTACCATTTTCATCAATATGATTCAACTCAACTTTAATTAAGCGCATATAGTGATTTCCGATTTTCCCATCATTTCGTGAAGAAACTCCAAGCATATATATATCCATCTTTCTGTTTTGCAAATCATAGCAATAACCATGACCAGAACTTGCACAACTGTTGTAAATAAGCATAGTATCTTCTACAATTGAGTTTAAAGTTCCAGCACTTAATTATATACTAAAACGATAAATAATTTATAGCGACCAAGTGCAAATCTATCCTTGATTGTCTGATAATCTTAAAAAATGGTGTAGAACATTCAAACTTTCCAATTGAAAAATAATTTATTCTATATAAATTTATTACATTATCTTTACAATAGAAAATGAAATATAATAAATATAGCTTAAGTTTAAGAATCATTCACTGGTTAATGGCTCTATTTATTATAGGCATGCTTATTTCTGGTTTTTATATGAAAAGCCTGCCTGGTAGTAATGCAATAAAGTTTAGTATTTATGCAGTTCATAAAGCCTGTGGGTTAACTATTTTTGGGTTAGTAATAGTACGTATACTATTTCGTGTTTTTACTTATGTGCCGCCATTTCTTGCATCTTTTTCTAACTTTACTATCGCCATCACAAAAATAGTTCATTTAGGATTATATTTTATAATGATTGCCATGCCTTTATCTGGATATATTATGTCCTCAGCTTCTGGTATAAACATCAAGTATTTTTTTCATGTTCCTCTTTTTATCGAAAAAAACAAAAAGTTAGCTGTTATAGCTAATGAATCACATTCAGTACTTGCTTATTTAATTATATTTTTAATATCATTACACTTGATTGGCACATTAAAACATTTGCTTATAGATAAACAAAATATTTTGAAACGTATATTATGAATCATATAGAAGAATTATGGAGTAAAGGTGTACGTTTTCTTGGTAGCAAATTCGCTATTATGGGTGGAGCTATGAGCTGGGTTTCAGAAAGAAATCTTGTCTCAGCAATTTCAAATGCTGGAGGTTTTGGAGTAATTGCATGTGGTGCAATGTTTCCCGATGCATTAAAAGAAGAAATAGTAGCAACTAAGAAGTTAACTAACAAGCCTTTTGGTGTTAACCTAATTACTATGCATCCAAAATTAGATGAGCTAATAGAAGTATGTATAGAAACGAAAATAAATCATATAGTTCTTGCAGGTGGATTGCCAAAAAAATCTAGTATAGAAATAATAAAAAAAGAAAATATCAAAATTTTATGCTTTGCACCTACACTAGGCATTGCAAGAAGATTAGTTAAAATGGGGGTAGATGCACTTATAATAGAAGGCATGGAAGCTGGTGGACACATAGGACCAGTGAGCACTTCCGTTCTTGCACAGGAAATATTACCTTACTTTAAAGATGAGCCAATACCTGTATTTGTTGCTGGAGGACTTGGTAGAGGCGAGATGATAGTAAATTACCTTAAAATGGGAGCAAGCGGTTCTCAACATGGTACATTATTCGTATGTACTAACGAATCTATAGCTCATAAAAATTTTAAAGAAATATTTATTAAATCTGATGCACGTCACGCAATACCTTCTGTGCAGATCAGCAGTGATTTTCCAGTTATTCCAGTAAGAGCAATAGTAAATAAAGCAAGCAATGATTTTATAGAATGCCAAAAAGCAGTTATTAATGAATATAGTAATGGCAATATATCAAAGGAGGATGCGCAATTAAAGATTGAAAAGTTTTGGGCTGGTGCCCTAAGAAAAGCAGTAATTGAAGGAGATGTTGAAAATGGGTCTTTAATGGCTGGCCAAAGCATCGGCATGGTAGACAGAGAGAAATCTGTTAAAGAAGTAATAGATAATTTAATTTCTGAGGCACGTCAATATGTATCAACCTTTTAATTTTGCAATTTATAATAAACTAATGTTTAAATGTATAGTTATCATCATTTGGTTGGCTATTTCTCTCATCAATCTTATATGTTAAGCCAATTGGCTTTGTCAATGCAATTTTCATAACTTCATTAACATTCTGTACAGGAATGATATTGAGCCCTTTCTTAACATTCTCTGGAATTTCTTGCAAATCTTTCTTATTTTTATAGGGTATAATAACAGTTTTTATTGAACTTCTAAGTGCAGCAAGTAATTTTTCTCTCAAACCCCCAATAGCTAAGATTCGACCACGTAGTGTTACTTCTCCGGTCATTGCAACAGTTTTATTAACTGGTATACCTGTCATAAGAGAAACAATAGACGTACACATTGCAATACCAGCAGAAGGACCATCTTTTGGCACTGCACCTTCAGGAACGTGTAAATGTATATCGCATTTTTGAAACTCTTCATGCTTGATGCCAAAATATAAGCAATTTGACCTTACGTAGCTATATGAAGCTTTGACTGATTCTTGCATTACCTCACCTAGCTTTCCTGTATACTTTATTGTACCTTTACCAGGAATACGAACAGATTCTATCATTAATATATCACCGCCAGTCTCAGTATAAGCAAGGCCAGTAACAACACCAACTAAATCTTGGTCCTCTGAGTTACCAAAAATATACTTCTGAACACCTAAATAATCTGGTAAATTATCTGCTTCTATAGAGATAGTCTTATTCTTATCCAGCAATATTTTTTTTACTGCTTTTCTCATTAATTTGTCAAGTTCTCTCTTAAAGCTACGCACTCCACTTTCACGTGTATATAAACGTATCAACTTATACAAAGCACTTTCAGATATACTCCATTCTTTTTTATGTAGCCCGTGATCTCTTTTTAACTTTTTAATTAAATGTTGTTCAGCTATTTTAACTTTCTCATCTTCATTATAACCAGATAATTTTATAACTTCCATCCTATCGAGTAAAGCGTATGGTATATTTAAACTATTCGCTGTAGTTATAAACATGACATTGGAAAGATCAAATTCAACCTCAATATAATGATCAACAAAATGCTTATTATGCTCTGAGTCTAAAACTTCGAGTAATGCAGATGCTGGATCACCACGAAAGTCTGAACCAATCTTATCTATTTCATCTAAGAGAAAAAGAGGATTACACGAATTAGCCTTTTTTATATGTTGTATTATTTTTCCTGGCATAGAGCCTATATAAGTTTTCCTATGACCACGAATTTCTGATTCATCACGTATACCTCCAAGAGACATGCGAACAAAATTACGACCTATTGCCTTTGCTATAGATTGAGCTAAAGAAGTCTTACCTACACCAGGTGGCCCTACTAAGCAAAGTATAGGCCCCTTGATTCGTTTTACCCTTTTAAGTACTGCTAAAAATTCTATTATTCTATCCTTTACCTTTTCTACTCCATAATGATTTTCATCTAAGATTTTTTTTGCAGAATTTAAATTAATTTTAGTGTCATGATATTTTTCCCATGGTAAATCAAGAAGCCAATGAAGATAATTAGATATTACTGTAGCCTCTGGTGAAATAGGATTCATTTTTTTATATTTTTTTAACTCACTTAAGACTTTTTCTTTTGCCTCTCCAGAAAGTTTTACCTCATTTATCTTTTTCTCGAATTCACTATATGAGCTTACGCCACCATCATCAGATCTTCCTAATTCTTTCTCTATTGCCTTCAATTGTTCCTGCAGAAAATAATCTCTATGAAGCTTGTTAGCTGCATGAGTCACTGTCTTATACAAGTGATTCTGAACACTTAAAATGCTACTTTCCTTCTCAATAAGAACTAAAATTTTTTCTAAACGTGTCTTTAAATCATAGATTTCAAGAATACTTTGTTTATCTGATACTTCACTAAAGTACGAAGCAATGGTATCTGCAAGCCTATTAACTTCCTTAATTTGACAAACAGAGCTCATAACTTCTGGTTGACTATTCTTCTTCAATTTATTCCAGTTATCAAATGCTTTTATTATAGACCTCCTTAAAGCTTCTATATTAACTTCATTTTCATATTCATAACCCTCATTTTCTAATTTAACTTCAGCATGCAGCATATCATCAGCTTCGATATACTTAACAACATTAGCTCTACTTACTGCTTGGACTAAAACCTTTACAGCGCTATCAGGCAATCTAATGAGGGGATGCACTATAGTTGCGAGTACTCCAACCTTATATAACTCAGAAGGGTCTGGATTATCTACTGAACCATCAATTTGTGTAATAAGTAAAATTCTTTTATCATCTGATATAGCATGCTCTAATGCATTTATTGATTTTTCTCTACCTATAAACAGCGGTATTACTGTATTAGGAAAAATTACAACGTCTCTTAATGGTAGGACTGGTAAGACAGCAAGATTATTGTTTATATCGATATCCATAAATACCTTAATTATTGACTGTTATTGCATTTTTACAACTACTATCAGTGATGATAGTTTTGCCTGATTCAACCATCTCTTTAGTAATATAGACATCTTGATTTTTAATATCTGCACTAGGAAGTTCGAACATTAAATCAAGTAAAAGTGACTCCATAATAGAACGCAGACCCCTGGCACCTGTTTTACGCTGTATAGTTTTTTCAGCAATAACTGAAAGTGCTTCATCTGAGAAATGAAGATCAAATTTTTCTAACTCAAATAATTTTTGATATTGTTTGATTAATGCATTTTTTGGCTCAACTAAAACGCGCACTAAACTTTCATGATCTAATTCATCTAAAGCAGTAACAACAGGAAGCCTTCCAACAAATTCAGGTATTAAACCAAACTTTATTAAATCTTCTGGTTCAACATCAGGAAAAACATTTTTATTTTTTTCTAACAAACTAACTATATTTGCTCCAAAACCTAACGCTGTACCTTTTTTCCTAGATTCAATAATTTTTTCTAAGCCATCAAAAGCACCACCACATATAAATAATATATTATTAGTGTTAATTTGAATAAACTCTTGTTGAGGATGTTTCCTTCCACCATGTGGAGGAACAGATGAAATTGTGCCTTCCATAACCTTAAGAAGTGCTTGCTGTACTCCCTCTCCTGAGACATCACGAGTAATTGAGGTACCTTCAGATTTTCTGGTTATCTTATCTATTTCATCTACATATACTATACCGCGTTGTGCTTCAGAAACATCATAATTAGCAGCTTGTAACAAGCGAAGTAGTATATTCTCAACATCTTCACCAACATATCCAGCTTCAGTTAAAGTTGTTGCATCAGCTACTGCAAAAGGAACATCCAAAACCCTCGCAAGAGTACGTGCTAGTAAAGTTTTTCCTGAACCTGTAGGGCCTATGAGCAACATGTTAGATTTATCAATTACTACATCTCCTATAATATTTGATTGTGACAGACGTTTATAATGATTATATACAGCTACGGATAAAGCTTTTTTTGCATGCTCCTGACCTATAACATAATCATCAAGAATCTCCTTAATTTCTTTAGGTTTTAATAATACTCGTGCAAAATCATTACCAGACTTCTTTTTTTCTTGACGCATGGAATTATAACAAAGATCTATACATTCATTACAGATAAATACCTTAGCTTCATCTGAAGAATTGGTGATTAGTTTTCGTACATCAGCTTGCTTTTTATTACAGAAAGAGCAACAAACATTATTATCCTTAACATCATCATACATTTCATACCTCTTGCTTAATATCACTACGTTCAAAAATAACCCGATCTATCAAACCTAAAATTTGAGCTTCCTTGGCATCTAAAAACTTATCCCTTTCCATCATTTCTTCAATCTTTTTCAATGAATTTTTAGTGTGTTTCTCATAAATTTGATTAAGATTCTTTTTTATTCTCAAAATCTCTTGAACGTGTATTTCCATATCAGTAGCTTGCCCCTGGTATCCACCAGAAGGTTGGTGTATCATGATTCTTGAATGAGGCAATGAATAACGTTTTCCTTCTTTACCAGCTGCAAGCAATAAAGACCCCATGGATGCAGCTTGTCCTATACATAGAGTTGAAACATCTGGCCTTATGTATTGCATAGTATCATATATCGATAAACCAGAAGTTACTACCCCTCCAGGTGAATTAATATACATATAAATATCCTTATCAGGATTCTCTGATTCAAGAAATAAGAGCTGTGCTATTATTAAGCTGGCCATATGATCCTCTATAGGTCCAGTTACAAAAATAATCCTTTCTTTCAATAACATTGAATAGATGTCATAAGCACGCTCACCACGGCTAGTTTGCTCAATTACCATCGGTATCAAAGTCATATTTTCTCTATTAAATATTGTCATAATAATTTTTTAATTCTTTTACAGAAACAGTTTTATTTTCTTTATGAACATTTTTGATGATAAAATCAGTAACTTTATATTCAAGTGCTTGCCCTTTAACTAACTCACCAAACTGTTTATTTGATCTAAGACGTTTCAGTACATCTTCCATTCTCACTCTATCATTTACATATTGCTTAATAACACTTAAAATATCTTCTTGTGTAATAAATATTTTTTGATCAGTGCTAAACTTCATAAATAGCATAGCAAGTTTTACACGCCTTTCAGCTTCCTTTATATTATCAGAAGATTCGCTGCTGTTATTCGCTTTCTCTTGATTTACTCTTTCTTGCTCCTGTCTTACTAATTTTTCAGGCAAATCAAAATTATAATTATTGTCTATCTGATCAAATAGCTCCTTTTTCATGATTATACTATTTATTTCATTACACTGACTAATAACTGCCTTTTTTGCATAACTAACTAATGTTGAATAATTTTCAAACCCAATACTTTTAGCCACCTCTTCATCATTTTTAAAATCATTGATAACTTGAATATCACTTACTTGCACAAAGAAGTCAGCTTCCTGGCCTGCAACAGAAATAATATGATAATCATCAGGAAATCTAAGTTTAAAAGATTTTCCTTCTCCTACTTTCATGCCGATCAGTTGATCTTCAAAATTACTTAAGACCTTACCTGAGCCAAGCACTAAAGTAAAAGCTTTACCATTTCCTCCTTTAAAAAGCTTACCTCTAACTCGTCCTTCATAATCAATTACTACTTTATCACCACTTTTTATATTATAAGAGGTATCATTTATTGGTAGAAAGTTAGGAAACTTAACTTTAATGGAATCGATAAATTCTTTTATATCATTTTCTTCAATTTTTACTTCAAATTTCTTCAATGCTATATTATTAATATCTAAAACAGGAACTTCAGGCATTACGTCAAAAGATAACCTGTAAACTAGATCACCATTTATTATTCCAGATTCCCAAGAAGGAAACAGAATAACATTAACTTCAGGGTGAGTATAAAGTTTAACAAATTTTTTCTTTATCAAATCACTCAGACAATTATCTATTACATCTCTAATTGCATATTCTAAAGCTTTGTCCTTGTAATTCTCTAAGAGAAGATTATAATGCATCTCCCATATAGATTCAGATGACTCAATATCTTGTTTGTTTAATCTAAAACCTGGTAATTGAGTATTTGATGCTATTTCCTTTAATTTTATGTCTACACTTTTTCTTATATGCTCGTTAGTTACTCTAACCTCGTATTCACGATTTAATTTTTTACTACTAACTTCCTCATAAGAATACACATTATCATTTCCATCTAAATTTACTTTCACGACAGGCACACTATTAGACATCATTAACCAGTTTATAAACTTTCAAATTATTATGTAGTTTTCTTGTCAACATAAAATAAAAAATGCACACACTTCCTATACACTAATTATATTCAACAATCATAAAATTTCTCTTAACGATGTTAGTGTACGGATAAAGGGACTTGAACCCCTACAAACAAAGTTTACCAGGACCTAAACCTGGCGCGTCTACCAATTCCGCCATATCCGCAAAAGTATACAACATCATTATAAATAATATAATAACACTATGATCAAAACTCAAGATAGAATTTTATATATCTTACTAATTTTACCGACTATTACATCGCATTGCTTTGTTCAACACATTTTGGCTTGGAAAGTTCTTCAACCTTTTCAACCAAGAAACCTACTGTTTTGACTCCACAATCTATAATCTGATCAGCAGCTTCATCAATTTTTTTCATCATATACCTTTGTGGTTCTGGACTGTTGGTTAGAGCGTCTATCAAGCCATACAAATGGTATTCTAAAACTTCTATATATTCCTTCTCTAAAGCTTCTTCATTCTTATTAAGATTTTGTTTATTACTATCATATATATATATAGCTGTTACAAAAGCTAATGCAGCGAGAGCAACTTGTATAAACCCTAAGTAAATAATGATAGAGGAACTTACTAACAAACATATTAATGACAGAACACAAACTACTCCGTAAGCAACACGCTTTTCTGCCAGATCCCCATCTATATTTTCCACATTATTTCTGAATTCACTTTTATTTTGTTCTGAAGGAACACTTTTTTCTTGCTCATCGCTACTTTTCTCACTTAAAAGTTTGTTTATTGATTTTACAATAACTACAGTTGCTAGTATAGTAAGCAATACTACAAGTAGTGTAGATATTTTTACTAATAAAAAAAATAATATTAATGCAGCAGCTACTTTATATTTCTTCGGCAAGGAAGTAATTGTTAGTTTATTACTGGATGACATAGCTAAACTCATATTAGAAATATTTTAATGTTACCACTACTTAAGAATATGGCAATAGTATTGTGTGAGCTTATAAATTTCACTAGAAGTAAATGAACATTGGCAAAACAGTAGTAGAATATAACGAGTTTTATTGGCAAAAATAGAGAAAGCGAATTTAATGTACGAGTTACTATATTAACCTATCATAAAACTACTAGCAAGACAATGATTATTACATATCGCAAGCCACATGTTGTTTTCACACCTATTTTATATCACATTTTCATCTTTCATTTTTACTGCTTTTTAACATATCTAATACAAATTTTTAAATTCATCAATAAGATTTGTAATATCTTGCGGTAAGTCAGAATAAAATTCTTTATAGTTTTTACTCTTGGGATGATATAATCCTAATTTATACGCATGCAATGCCTGTCTATGAAAGGTACTAATCAAATTAGAACTATTTGTATATTTTGAGACTTTACTACCATTTTTACCATACACTTGATCACCCACAATAGAATGACCTAAATGACTCATGTGTACGCGAATTTGATGTGTTCTGCCTGTTCCAAGAATACATTTTACTAAGCTTGCTCTCTTTTTATTTCCAATAATCTTTTGTACTAAATAATGTGTAATAGAATGTTTTCCTCCTGTTTTTACCACTTGCATGACTTCACGATTATAACGCTTAGGAGCAATATTATTTTTTATGGTTCCTTCATTTAAAAGAGGAACTCCCCATATAACAGCTAAATATTCTCTTTTGACTTTTTGCTTTAACAACAACTCAGATAAAAATCTTTGAGCTTCTTCATTTTTTGCAATAACCATTAATCCACTAGTATCCTTATCTAATCTATGAATAATTCTTGGCTTATAACCTAGGTATGCTGCAAGCGCATGTAAGAGTGTGTTATTGCTAGTGCCGGCTCCTGGATGTACAGTTAACCCACTTTGCTTATTTAGTATAATAATATCATTATCTTCATAGATAATATCGATATTTATATCACCATTTGGTTCAACTAGTGCAGAGTGATCATTTAAAGTTAAATCTATGTAGTATACTTCACCTGGTTTTACCACATGATCATTATCACTAATAATGTTATTTAACAGTTTGACTTGTTGTGACTTTATTAACTTTTGAACTTTAGAGCGTGATACATTAAATTTATCCGCTATATATTTATCTATTCTAGCGCCGGCATTACTACTGTGAATATGAATTAGCACTTCATTCATTATCTTGAATTTTATATATTAATGAAGTACCAGTCATTTCATCTGGTTTTTTGATATCAAGTAATTCTAAAACTGTGGGTGCTATGTCTGACAAACGCCCATCTCTTAATTTTATACTATTTTTACATATAATAAACGGTACTTTATTTAAGGTGTGAGCCGTATGTGGCATGTTATTTTCTTCGTCAAACATACATTCTACATTACCATGATCTGCAGTTATCACTAGAACAGTATCTTTCATATCTTCAATAACACTAAACACTTTTGATAAACAACTATCAACAGCTAGAACTGCTTTTTCAGCTGCCTTTATATCACCAGTATGCCCAACCATATCAGGGTTTGCATAATTTACAACGATTAATGAAAATTCCTTAGAAAGAATGTTACTCACTAGCATTTCTGTTAACTCAAAAGCTGACATTTCAGGATGTAAGTCATAAGTACTAACTTTTGGTGAAGGAATTAAGATTCGTTTTTCACCTGGAAAGGGTCTTTCTTTTCCACAGCTAAAAAAAAAGGTTACATGAGCATATTTTTCAGTTTCAGAAATGCGTAGCTGCTTAAGCTCATGATCTGCAATAATTTCACCCAAAGTATTTTTAAAAGATAACGGAGAAAATAAGTAAGGAATATCTAAATCATTACTATACTGAATCATTCCTAAAATTGAAGAAAATTCCGCTTTATTATTAACTTTTCCTAATAACATATCTAGTAATTGCTTTACTCTATCTGAACGAAAATTGGCTATTAATAATCCATCTTCTGGTTTTATACCATGATAATTACCGATAACTGCAGGTTTCATGAACTCATCGGTAGTGTTATTTTGATAATTCTCATTTATGAATGAGATTGCATCACTATATATTGGTGCATTTGCAAAAGCTATTGCCTCATAAGCCTTAATTGTTCTTTCCAACCTGTTATCTCGATCCATGGCATAATAGCGTCCACAGATAGTTACTACTTTTATAGCTTGATTCTGACATTGGAATACTTCTATGTCCCTCACTGCTGAGCAAGGTGATGTATCTCTGCCATCAAGAAAAGCATGAACTACAACTTTAACTCCATATTGTGATATTTTATTAGCTAATATTGAGATATGTTTCTGATGTGAGTGAACACCACCATTTGAAACAAGACCAAGTATGTGGCATATACCATTTTTAACTTTCAAGCTATTAACGAAGTCTCTAAAATTTCTATTACTATCTATGCTCTCAATTTCTCGATTGATACGCTCTAAATTTTGCATCACTATTCTACCACTACCAATATTCATATGTCCAACCTCAGAATTACCTACTTGGGCTTTAGGCAGACCAACATCAGTTTCGCTAGCTGACAAATTGCATTTTGGAAAATTGGAATTAATATATTTCCAAAAAGTAGGATTTGCATTACTTATTGCATTATATTTACTATCCTTTACTCCATTACCCCAACCATCTAATATACATAAAACTACAGATTTAACAGACATATAAAAACTCATAAATTTTTTATTATAGTAAATAAAAGGAACATAAATACAAATATAAAACAGCATATTTATGGCAACTATTATGTTAAATTCACTTAGATCTTATTAGATGTTATACAAATTAGTTAGACAAGCTTTGTAAATTAGTTCATTATATTATAATGGCTGATCAAGAAAAAAAGTGGACTATTCGTTTTAGGTATTTATTCACTGCATTGTCTACAATTCCTTTTATTGTATATGCAATAACATTTTTGACTGGAACTTACTACACGAGTTTATTTTTTTCTGTAATAGGTATTATATTTAATGTAGTTTTGCTCGTATTGAATACAAAATTGTATCTTCATTATCGTGGTCAAGAGGAAAAAATTTTAGGTAAAAATTCAGACAAGAAGCTCAAGGAATCAACGAAAACACACTACTTTGGAACCTTACCTAATTTTTTATTTTTAATAGGTGGAGCTGTATATCTTTCAGGTATATCAGTTGCTCCTCTTATCTATGTACCTCTTTTCATTTTTGCTTGGACTATTAATGTGGTCGGCTGGGGCGTTTCCATAGTTAATATGATCTCACCAAATAGCAAACTACATATAAATAGTGTGACTCAAATCAGTAATGATGAACTTCAGAACGATGAATTTCAAGTTGTATAATTATACAGACTTATCTATTTTTTTCTTTTAGAATTTTTTTCATACATCTGAGTTGTAGTTAATTCACTTAAGCGTGATGCAGGGTACTCCTGTAAATACTGCGATTGACTTGCAGCAGATTTATTATCTTTGTGAGATTTTATTAATTCATCTGAATATTCTCTTGATTGTACTGAATCTTTATCATTCATATTACTACCTGAATAAATTTATCTCACTTACATTATTAAAATAAACTACCATGAATAACTTCTATTTTAATTTACAAGGTTGCGGGAGTAGGATTTGAACCTACGACCTTCAGGTTATGAGCCTGACGAGCTACCAAGCTGCTCCATCCCGCGTCAATAATTTACTCAAGTATTATATTTATAATTGTAAGCATATACAAGAAAAATTTTATGCGATTTTCGTTGTTTGCAACCACAACAAGATATATACAGTATCAAGTTTCCCATGAAAGGTATAATTTAATATTATGGTTTCCTGTTTTGCAATGCATGGGAATATTAATATATTTTTCCTTAAACTCCGAACCTACTATTATTTATACTTTATCAATTTCCTTTTTATTAAGCACAATATTAATATATGTGGCAATATCATACAGAAAATATACAATATTATGTGTTGCTTTAATTGCAATCCTTATTGGGTTCACATCTGCTAAAATCAAAACAGTATTTGTAGATACAAAAATTCTGAATAAAAAAGAAGTGTATGCTGCCAACATTCTTGCAACAGTAAAAGAAATCAATAACAAAGGATCATATAAACAGTTTTTATTACATAAAATAGAGAACATAAAAATAGAAGTAGATAACACAAGGATTGCAGTAAGGACTGAAATAGAAAAAAATATAGATATAGGAGACCAAATTAAACTATCAGCAGTACTATTTCCTCCTCAAATTGCTCCATCTAACTACTCGTATGATTTTGCAAGATTTGCATTTTATAAAAAAATTAGTGCAACTGGTTTTGCAACAAGCAAAGTACTATTACATAAAAAGGCTAAACATAAAAAATTTTATGAATATATAGAATCTTTTCGTCAACATATCTACGAAAACTTACAAAAAAATATGAAAAAACCACATTCGGATATACTTTCCGCACTATTAATCGGCAAAAAAGACGGAATAGATCAAAAGACTATGGAATCTATAAGGAACGCTGGCATAGCACATTTATTTGCTATATCTGGACTGCATCTGTCATTTGTTGCTGGTCTATTTTTTATGCTTTTTCGTAACTTGTTTGCACTTTCTGAAACATTGACGTTAAAGTATGACATAAAAAAAATATCAGCATTTATTACTATAATTCCAACTCTATTTTATTTATTAATTACTGGAATGCAGCTCTCTGCTCAACGTGCCTTTATTATGGTTAGCCTACTACTCACTTCAATAATAATAGAGAAAAAATATAGAAGTTTAATAGCAATTGCGTTTGCAGCATGCACTATATTGATTATAGAACCAGAGGCGATTTTTAATCCTGGATTCCAAATGTCATTTTCTGCTGTTTTGGCATTGCTTTCTAGCTATCAGATAGGTATTAATCAAATATTTTATAACAAAATAATAAGATATTTTATATCAATATTGCTTAGTTCGATTATCGCAAGCTTTGCAACTCTACCGTATACCATATATAATTTTAATTATCTCTCTATTGGGGGTGTTATTACAAACCTATTTGCTATACCAGTAGTTACACTAATTATCATTCCATTAGGAATTTTCTACTTATTTATGATCCCATTTAATATGGAATATTTGATTATTTCATTAATTCAGCATGCAATTGAAAGTGTGTTATACATTACACATGTAGTTGCTAATATGGAATATTCAAAAATTGCTATTCATAGTATTCCACCTTCATCTATTATTATAATAACATTTGGGTTACTGTGGATATGTTTATGGGAAAGAAATTGGCGCTTTCTTGGGCTAATTTTTATTATATCAGGCACCTTGATTGGTATACTTTATCAGACTCCAGATATTTTAATTAACGTTAATAATGCCTTAGTTAAGGAATCTGATGATAAATTATACTCTCTAAATAGAAAGAATAGAAATTTTGTTGTAAAAACATGGGCAAGGCAGAATGGACAAGATGAAATTTTAAATTACAAAAAATATGCTAACCAAGAAAACTTTTTAGAATGTGATAGTAATCACTGTATATATAAAAAAAATAATGTAAAAGTTCTTATAGCATATAAAAAAGAAAGTATTGTAAAATATTGTAATAATGTTGATTTAATTATTCAATTTGGTAGTTTTGATTACCCAATTTGTATAAATAAAAGTATTAAGCATACTGATTTAGAACAATATGGAACACATTCAATTTGGCTTTCAAAAAATAGTAATATGAATATTAAATATGTACGTAAAAATAGGCCTTGGCATTACTTTATGAATAAAATGTAACCTTTTTACAGATTATATTTACAGATTATAAAAAATCAGGAAATTTTAGTAGAACTACCAGTTGGTCCCATAAGCACAACTTGCTCTCCTACTTTCAGATATTGACATAAGTCTGTTGAACCACCAGTTTCAAGGACAATTACGGATATTATACCTTTTTTTTTGTCTACTTCAGCACCAGTTACAGCTATACCTTCTATTGCAAGCTTTGTTTCTTTAATTTTTGTACTATTCATTTCAAAATTTTGTAATCTAAAAAACTGACCAGGCTTGAAATTTTTTGCTGCAAGAGGCGCTTTAACTATTATTTCAATTACTTTTGGAGTTAAATGCTCTATTTTTATAATCCTTGCAGTAAATTTTTCACTTATTTTCTTAAAAAATTTTCTAGTGTTATGTTTTTTATCTTTTTGTTTTTCGCTAAGTAATTTGGTGATAATTTTATATCCATTTTTAGCACTTGCCATAGCTTTTACAACGCTTCCACTATAAGAAGGATGAAGATCGCCGAAAAAACTAATTGTCTTATTATCTTGCTTATATGCTAGTATTCTATCTTTATCATGCATTTTAGGAAAAAATATTTGTTCAATCTCTTTTCCAGATGAATCTAAGTGAGTAAAATACCCACCGTTTAATTTAAAGTATTCTTTTTCTTCTGTTGCTATAACAGTATTAGGTTCTGTGCCTGCAGCTATAAATATAGAACGTGCTTTTATTTCTTTTATTTTTCCTGATTTTGTATCTATTAATTTTAGAGATTTAGCATGATTATACTCATCTTTAATAATTTCTAAAGGCTCTAAATTTTCAATAAAATAGATTCCTTCTGATAGAGCATTTGTAATCTCTTCACTGTTTAATCTATAAGCAGGAGAGTTAACTAGCTCTTTTCGGTATATAATTTTTACTCCGCCCCATTTTTGCATAAGTTCTAAAATTTTAGCAGGTCTATTTCCTATTTTAGCTAATGTTTTTTCCTTTCGAATTTCAAGTGCATGACTAATGAATTCACTTGCAATTGTTTTTTCTTCTTCATTCCAGTCTTTTTCTACATAATTCTTACCGAACTTATCTACCAATATTTCATATCGATAAAGAAATTTTTCTACTTGAATTGAATAATAAGCAAAACTCTCTGTTGCTGTATCAATTGCAGTAAGCCCAGCACCTATTACAACTACTGGCATTCTAATCTGCAAATTTGCTATCGAATTAAATCTAGATGTACCAGTAAGCTGCAAAGACATCAAAAAATCTGATGCCATACGTACTCCACGTAAAAGCATGTTTTTTAATTTAATTATTTTTGGTTTACCTGAACCAAGTGCCAAAGCTATGTGATCAAAACCTAGGGAAAATGCATCACGTATAGTGATAGTTCCACCGAAACGCACTCCTCCAAAAACTGCAAAATTTTTTCTTCTTTCTAAAAGTAATCTGATTATTCTTAAATAATTTTTATTCCAGCGAGAAGTTATTCCGTATTCTGCAACTCCACCAAAACCTTCAGCTACGCGTTCACTAAGTTTTTTATACTTAAGATATTTAATGAGCTGTAAATCATCACTCAGGGGCTCAATCTTCAGTCCATCAATTGCAATAACATTATGTCCATCATTCAGTAGATGATGTGCTAAAGTAAATCCTGCAGGTCCGAGTCCTGCAACTAAAATATTTTTTCCTGTATCTTCTCTTGGAAATGGGCGTTCAAAATTAAGTGGATTCCAGCGACTGAGTAAAGAATATATTTCAAATCCATAGGGTAAATCTAATACGTCACTTAACACTTTAGTTTCAACCATAGGGATGTCTACTGGTTCTTGTTTTTGATATATGCAAGACTTGCTGCAATCATTGCATATCCTATAACCAGTTGCAGCACAAAGTGGATTATCTATCATAACTATGGCGAGACTCCCAATAGAATATCCTTCGCTTTTTACCATATTCATCTCTGATATTTTTTGCTCAAGTGGGCAACCATGTAATTCAACTCCAAGGGGAGATTTTTTAAATATATTTTTTTTATCAAATAATCCTTTTGAGCAACTATCTTTGTTTTGTTTATGACAAAAAATGCAATAATGAGTGTGATCAAGTGCTTCTTCTAATTCAACTTTATTTTGGGTTAAATCAAATCCATAACGTCTCTTTATATGTTCTGAACAAATAGTATTAATTCCATCTATTTCTTTTTTGATAATAGGAACAAGATTTTCATAATTAGTTTGTTTGTGTATACTAAATAATATACTTTTCTTGTTACTTACTCTCCACACTACATACCTAGCTGCAAGTTCTATTTCTCTTTCATATTGAGATTTATTCTCAAACCAATACATCACTTTCTCAGCAAAATCCTGATCTAAAATGGGAAATTTAAAATATCTGCTTAGTTCATTAAGTATGGTATCTATAGTAGCATTAATGTTTGTTTCGGTACTATTTTGACTTTGTTGGTACTTCTTAAGTACATATCGCTGAACAAATAATCTCTTACATTTGTATACTATAGAAAATTTACTATGTCTTGCTTTTAATTCTTCTACTTCTTTCTCAATATTAAAAAATTGAGCAAGAAATTCGTCAAGTAAATATGATAGATCTATTATGAGATAACTATTACTAGCAGGGTTCTTTCTTGCTTTAGTGAGAGAAGTAAATAAATTTATATCATACGATTTTATATAACTTAAAAATTTTTTATCTATATTGATGATACCTTTACGGCTATATAGATCATGAAAAGATAACACCACAAGTTAAATTTTTTATCCTAATAGTATATATTATATAGCTCTAGTAAATTTTAGCAGTAAAAGAAGAAATAGTGATACCTGTATCACTATAGTGTTTATTAGTACCTTCCGTTTCTCGGTGCACCTAAGTGCCAATTGCTTGTACTACAGTCAGAACTACTATTACTTGGATAACCTTTTTTGGATGAAGAAGGTTGTGTGTAATTTGGTAAACTTAATGCTTCTAAATAGCTTGGAGGAGGTGTACTAGGTCTAAAATCACAAGATGATACATGAGTAGGTTCATTTGAAGATTGAGCAGCAGGGGCTGGTGGCAGTCTATCAAGCATATTTCTCATCACGCTATATCTTGGTTTAGGAATAGGTTTGTTCCAAGTGTTATTAGGCATATTTTTCTCCATATTAGTATATTTAATAAAAGAAGTCAATGCATTTTTTAATTTTTTACTAAATAGATAAATTATTATACATAAAATCTTTTAATATTCAGATTATAATATGCTACAGCATCCTTTTTTCCGTTCATTACTACTATTACTAGGATAAAAAGATTGTTGTGTTACCTCATAAAGAGGATTTACAACTGTAGAAGGTGGTTTCTGATTTTTGATATCTTGTTCAGCTGTAGAAGTAGCTGCAAGCCCGTTCTTTTCTCGTTGAGATTTTAGCCACAGACTCTCAGCTTCCTTTGCAATTATAGAATGATCAATATTAGTATTTTCATAGTCATTTTTTCTCTCAATGCTATATCTCGGTAGAGGCATAGGTTTTTTTTACAGTTTTATTATTCATATTTTTCTCCATTAATATAGAATGATCCATATTAATATTTTCATATGGTAGATGCATAGGTTTTTTGATAGTAGACCTCTAGCATAACTGTACTAAAAGTTGTAATCTACTAAAAATAATATGAGAGGGGGTGATGAGGTTTGCAAAAAATTCATGAAAGCAAGATAGGAAGACGAAAAAGGACTAAGGAAAAAAGGAAAAGAGCTTGCAAGTTAGAGAGTAATCGTAAAAAATATGATTGGCTTGTTAAAAAGGTTATAGCAAATAAATGCCGAAGTAGATGAAGACGTTTTGCTTTTAGGTTCAATGTGATAGCTGGAATTTACAATCTAGACGTGAGTTATGCAAGAGGTCTATTGCTTATTTTAACTCTTATTAATTAAATATCATTAATATAAAAATAATATACTAAAATTTTTAACATATCAATCACTTTTATCGAAATAATGTACATAGAAAAGGCTTTTCTTAGAGTAGTAATATTGTTATAATCAAGTAAATTATTATTGTAATAAATATTGCGTATTAGTAAGGAAGTAAAACGTATTTTAGATTATTATGAGAGTGATAATCCTGGGGTAAAAAAAAGTCTTTCCCATATTCTAATGCATGGAAAACTTGGAGGCACGGGCAAGTTAGTGATTCTTCCTGTAGATCAAGGATTTGAGCATGGGCCTACGAAAAGTTTTGAGGTGAATCCTGATGCTTATGACCCCTACTACCACTTTCAACTCGCAATCGATTCTGGAGTAAGTGCATACGCTGCACCTATTGGAATGATTGAAGCTGGAGCTGAAGCTTATGCTGGCTCCGTGCCGTTAATTTTAAAGCTCAATAGCTCTAATTCTTTGCATCCAAAAAGTTACTATTCTGATCAAGCAATCACTGCTTCAGTTAAAGACGCTTTACGTCTTGGATGTACAGCTGTTGGATTTACCATATATCCTGGGTCAGCTAAATGCTTAGACATGATAGAAGAAGCACGTGAGGTCATAGCTGAAGCAAAATCTTATGGCTTAGCAGCAGTATTATGGTCATATCCACGAGGAGAAGAAATTTCAAAAAAAGGTGAAACAGCAGTTGATGTTGTAGCTTATGCTGCACACATTGCAGCTCTACTTGGAGCTCATATAATAAAAGTTAAACTGCCGACAGAGCATTTAGAAAGAGAGAAAATTGATAATATTGCTTCTCTATCACAGAGGGTTGCATGCATTAAAAAATCTTGTTTTGCCGGAAGAAGGATAGTAGTATTTTCAGGTGGTGAGTCTAAAGAGCTGGTAGATATATGTAATGAAGCGGAAGAAATTAAGCGAGGTGGTGGTAATGGTTCAATTATTGGACGTAATACTTTTCAGCGCAAAAGAGATGAAGCTCTGTTTATGTTAAAAAACATAATTGGTATCTATAAAAGTAAATAAAAATGGCTGGGTGGCAGAATGGCTTATGCAGAGGACTGCAAATCCTTTTATACCGGTTCAATTCCGGTCCTAGCCTCCATCTTGTAGTAGAAAGCTTGTGAGCATACCAAAACTTGAAGATTATAATTTTTTTAATAAAGTTGTTCTGCTGAGAGTGGATTTCAATGTTCCTCTAAAAGGCTGTGTTGTTCAAGATGTATCACGCGTTGCAAGAGCAATAAGTACCATAAAATACTTAATTGATCAAAATGCAAAAGTTGTTATCATATCTCATCTTGGAAGGCCAAAAGGCTATGATCATAACTTATCACTAAAACACATAATTCCTACGTTATCTGAGTTATTAGGTCAAAAAGTTACATTTGTAGAAGATTGTCTTGGCACAAAAGTGCAACAAGCAGTAAGTATCATGGCTGAAAAAGATGTAATTCTATTAGAGAATTTAAGATTTTACAAAGAAGAAGAGCAAAATGACATAAATTTTGCAAGAGAATTATCAAAAATAGCAGATGTATATATAAATGATGCATTTTCATGCTCACACAGGCTACATGCTTCTATTGTAGCAGTTACAGAATTTTTACCTTCTTTTGCAGGATTCTGTTTACTAAGTGAAATAAAATACTTAAAAGAATTTACGTCATTTAAAGCAAAGCCAGTTACTGTAATAGTTGGAGGGGCTAAAATATCAACTAAAGTAAAGATGTTACTTACTCTAGTAAATAAAGTTGATTTTTTGATTGTAGGGGGAGCTATTGCCAATAATTTTTTATTATTTAATAAAATAAATATAGGTGATTCTTTGTATCAAGAAGGTGTAGATAGCATATTATCTAGCATCATAGAAGCAGCAAAAAAAAATAATTGTCAGATCATTTTACCTGAAGATGTTTTAGTTGTTGAAAAAGATGACTATACAACTGGTATCATCAAGGAAATTAACTCAATTTCAACTGGCGATATAATTCTAGACGTAGGACCAAAAACTTTGGATAGAATAAATAACATTATATTACAGAGTAAGTCTCTATTATGGAATGGACCTATTGGTGCATTTGAGCATACAGCTTTTGCGAAAGGAACAATAAAGCTACTTTCTATTGTAAAAGATCTTACACAGAAAGGAAAGTTAATTAGTGTGATAGGTGGTGGAGATAGTTTGTCTGCTATGAGTAAAGCTAATTTTACTGAAAAAGATTTTACATATGTATCTACTGGGGGTGGTGCGTTTCTTCACTTATTAAGTAACGATGAAATGCCAGGTATTACAAAAGCAAGACTTATAAATATCGCTTGAAATTATACGTTACTTAAGTTAACGTACAGTTTTAATAGAGAAAATTTTATATGAAAAGTAATTGGAAGTTTATCTTAATACCTATTATAGCAATAATCATTATTGTTTTTTTTAAAGTTGCCAATTTAAATAATAGTAATGGGAAAAAGGAATTTGAAAAAATAGATCAAATCAATTTCACTGAAAAAGAAGTAAACGTTAATTTTGAACCATTTTTTAGAACAAAACCTTCTGATCCAGATTTTATTCCGTCACCTCCTGATATGACTGAATTTGATAATGGAGTGCTAAAAGTATGTGGGGAATGGGGTTCTTATCCAGATGAAGAAGATTTTCGCATCTTACTTGACTGTCCAGAACATGAAGATTCAATTAAAAGAATATATAAAGAGCTCGATTATCAAGTTATTACGTCTAATTCAAGTTTAGAGTTATTCAAAGATGAGCTTACGAAAGTTTGGTTTACGTCACATCATCCAAGGCAGGGAAGTGGTGAAAATCATACAGGCTTTAGACATATTTTTTGTGGTGAACCAGATGGTGAAGTGCTTGGTGGAATGCATTTTGTAGGTAGATATGTTGAGGCACAAAAGAACAAATGGGCTGGAGCAATCTGGTATGATAAATCTTTATGTAATAAAATAGAAATACAGCATCCAGTTTATACCTTTGGTATGCAGTATCTGGATATTACTGGAGAAGTGAAAACTAAATGTCAAAATGGGTACCCTTATAATCTTCATGCAGATGATATTCTTATTCTTGCAACTAAAGCATTTAAAAACCTTGGAAAGGATGGTGTATGTGCATATAAGATGCCTAATGAAGATTACCAGTCTATATTTGTCAGAAAAGATAATTCTATCTTAACATTTTATCCTGATTTAGCACCTAAGTGCAAAGGTTATGATACTTGCCCTGTATGTAATTAATGTCCCACTTCTATAGTGCGTTATTTGTATAATACGCACTCCACTTCGAAATACTGCAATAAATTGCTGTGAGAAATTAGGGGCTATAAAAATTATAGACCTCCGTCTTCCAACCTGCTCATTTTTTTAAACCCCCATCTCATACTATTTTTAGTAGATTACAACCTTCAAAACTTGCCTTGGTTTTATCTTCAAACCATCACACAGTTTTCTCACTAGAAGAAAAACATCCTTTAACTATAGGTTGTATTATATGAGTATTAACTCCTTCAGCTAATAATACAGCAAGAATAGTTATAACAAAACCCTGCTATCGGTGCCGCAGCTCCTATTACTGCACCTGCAAGTAACGATAAACCAATTCCAGCCATCGCGCCAGGAAAAATAGCGGTTGCAGCTAAAGCAAGACCAGCTCCAATTGCACTACTAGCAATGAGGAAAGCAAAAGAATAATATATATCATCTGTAGACAAGTTTTTATTTTTGTCACTACCATACATACCACATGCACAAAATAATGCTATAGGTATAAAACCAATAATTGCTCCTACAGCAAGTACTGGTAAAGCAGTAAAACTGAGTCCAAGAGCTGTTAAAGCACCTACTGTAACACCTATTCCCCAAAACAATAAAGTTTCTTTAGTTTCTTTTTTCATACCACCCCTCATAATTAAATTATTATATTAGTATCTTCTTCTTAAGTTATTTTATCATAAATCAGAAAAATATAACAGCACCTTATGACAGAAATTAAGCAAGCTATGCACTGAAGCAGGATATTAACCTTATGACAGAGATTAAGCA
>NZ_JAZHPY010000020.1:0-12740 GCF_036711655.1 Wolbachia endosymbiont of Pentidionis agamae
TAATTACCAGACTGTCTTGAATAAGCTTTGGCGGCGTAAAGTTGAGCACGTTTTTTAAAACCTTTATCTCTTGCAACCTGGTTATGTAAGGAAGTAGCCATTAACTACCACTCCCTTCCTTAGAAACGCAGCATGCGAGTTTCCCCACACTACGCTTGAGCCCATTATCTAAGTCCTTCTTATTTCGAACCGGCCTGTCCTTCATGATTCCTCGGAAAACATCATTCTTAATGGTGACACCAACACTAGAGAACATTCTCTTGAGGAAGAGCTAGTAACATTTTTGTTCGTTTCACTCTCTCATCAAAATACTTTTTCCATTTAAAGTCAAATGGATTTGCATCCACTCTGATTTTAATATGTCGTCTGATAGGTATATCAATTAACCTAAGTAGTCTTAATATAACCTTATCTCTTTCGGTTTGTTCTTGCATATGGATGCAGCAAAGACCCATTGGCGTTGATTTCATTACCTTGAAGTAACAATTCTTTATCCAATATAATCCTTTACGAGTATGTCTTTTCTTTGCCAATTTCCATAAGGCGCATATAATCTCATGGTCTATTTTGTGAAAAGCTCTTTTCGCACACACGTGACTATAGTAATTTCCCCATCCCCTTAGTAGGGAATTGAGTAACTTAATTAGTACTGCCTGAGAGTTTGCTATATTTGCTTTTATCAATGTACGCGCTTTATTAAGAAGCCTCTTAATACTTTCTTTCGAAGGTTTAATAATTAACTTCTTATTGTATCTGCGTACATTACAACCAAGAAAGTCAAACCCTGCTGTAATAGGTGTAATCTTTGTTTTCTCTTCAGAAAGAATAAGACCTCTCTTATGAAGAAAGGACGATACTAGAGGTTTTACTTCATGTTCCAGTACTGCACGTGTGATTCCTGAGATAATAAAGTCATCAGCGTACCTGATTACATTTACTCCACTTCTGATTTTGTTTCTTCTTCTACTGCCAAGTTTACCAAATTGACTTTCCAATAATTTTTCAAGTCAATTTAGAGCTAAATTGGCTAGTATTGGAGAAATTATACCCCCTTGTGGCGTACCTGCAGTTGTGGGATACAGAGTTTTCGATTCTAGGAAGCCAGCATTTAACCAACTATGAAGAATTTTCTTCTCCATAGGAATATGCTTCATAAGCCATTCATGGTTAATGTTATCAAAACAACCTTTGATATCACCTTCAAGTATCCATTGTAGTTAATTGCGACTTGCCAATATCAAGTGACAAGCTACTGTAGCATCTGCGCATGATCTTTTGACGCTAATTCTGGATTAGCAGAGGATATAAAGAGATAAAAACTCAATTAGAAATTAAAGTGAGAATACCAATGGATAAAGATATAACTTTGCTTAGTCGACGATTTTTGTAAAGCTATAAATTTTGCAAATGCCAAGTGGTAAAAACTCCACAAGAGTACCGAAAATTACACTTCCTGAAATCGTTGTGATAATTCTTCTCTATCTCCCTGTGCAAAAACTTCAAAACCTGCATCACTTTTACAATTTATTTCAGATAATATTTTTCTTCTAAGCGTAAATACTATTTTTATAGTTTTTGTGCTGTACTAGTTTCCAAGTTGTATTCTTCATAGAACATGCATGTGCTTTTCATATACTTTTTCTGATATCTATAAGTAGCCTCCGCTCGGATAGAAAAATATTATACTCACTTTTTCCAACATATAAAAAATCAAGTATTTTTAAGCTTTACAGTGTATTATTGTGGAAAATGAGAAGTAATCATTAATCTCTCTATTCTCAGAATCTTTTTTTATTTTACATGTGTAGCAATTAGTTATAAAATAAAATTCATAAGGGGGCAGTTAGCTCAGTTGGTAGAGCATCTCGTTTACACCGAGGGGGTCAGCAGTTCGAGCCTGTTACTGCCCATTGCTATGTTAAGTTTGTTATGGACGTTGTGGTAAAATCATAATTTTCTACATCATCGCTCTATAATCAGGAAAGATGAGTGCGTATAAATTTGGCTATTTTATATAGCTTGATTGATGAAAATATTTTTTCTTTCTTTAAGAAATTGTTATGTCCTCTTTGGTCATTGATTTTTCATTTTTTACTGCGTACATTGATGCAATGCTTATCTTGCAATGAAATGTGTTAATAGCAATATGGGCTTTTTATTTCTATTATAATCTTTAAATACATTATACATGTAACAAAGCCATCAAAAATTGTAGTTAAATCAGTCTATTACCTTAATAAAGTTGTACTATAATATACTAATGTTTAGATTAAGATTTTATTGTATGTATTTGCAAAAATTATCTAAGAATTATGGAACTATGGCGAAGTAAGAATAAATTTCTTATCCGCCATAGTGCCATAAAATATACGTCACTCTTTCTGCTGTGAAGTATGTAATATACTAACAAGCTCTCAAGTCGTGTGAGATTTGAGTAACATATTACTATTTTTTATTCTTATCTTGCTGTTTCTGTTTTCTATCTGGATTTGTAGTTTCATTTACAAATTGCTTAACATCTTTTTGTAAACTTTTTGACAAGACTGGTTTTTCTATATTAGTCATAACATATTACCTTAATAGATATAATATTTTAATTATATAGTTAATATATTAATATAATACTAAAAACAAGTAATTTAAGCACTTATTTATGACCTCAAATCCTACAATAGTTTTCTTAGCTATTGTCAATCTATCTTTATTAAGCATTTGTTTTTAATGTTGCAACTTATACCTGCAAAATAATGTAGCAAATTTTTTTCTTGCTTCAATTGAAAATTCCTTCACGAGCTTGGATGCTTACTACTTTGTACTTCTGCTGTAGACCTAGTGTATCTTACAATATGAGAAACGCTTCCAACATTTTATTTTTTGTTCTGGATCCCAATTTTGAGTTGTTTTTCCTATCAATTATATCTACTGATGGAATTTCATTTTTTCATCATTTTTCTTTGACCAAATATCATATTTCTTGCCATTTCCCGCTGTTCTTCAGACATAGCTTTAAATTGTCTTGCACAAATTTTCAGTACTGCTTCTTGGTTTTGGCGTAAAGTTTGATATGCATGGAATAGAATTCATAAGCCACCCAGATTTGCGCAGAATACTTGCTGATTATGGATTTACCATATGCTTAAAGATTTTTCTTTAACTAGTTATGAAGGGGTAATAGTATGATGATAAAATAAAAAAGTTGTTTATCAAGTTGTAGACCTTAGCCAAGACTTTCGTACATTTGAAAATTTACTATCGCCATGGCAAGGTCATAGATACTACTTAACTACCTGAGTTTGTGTTGCTTCACTTACATCAGGTTCACTCAATAATTGAGCAGGTTCTCCTTTTTTTTGCATGAGTGTTACACCAGCTGTTATTGCAAGTGCTGCAATTCCAATAGCAAGCGCTAAACCTATTTCAGGCAGCACTTGTACTCCTAAAAAGGCATAACATATTCCTCCAGTTATTAATGCAGGAACAGTAAAATATAGGGAATAATAACCAAATTTTTTTAATGTTTGATAAAACTTTAGTGTTTCTACTCCTTTTTTCCATTGCTTTTCTATATCATTTGCATATATAGGAAATTCCTTTTTCCATTCATCTGACTTAAAAGCTTTCTGCAAATTCTTATTTCCAGCATAAGATGCTAATTTACTTGAACCTTTAGTCATTAGTATATCATAATATGAGATTTCTGTCTCTTCAATCTTTACACTTTCTAATTTTTTTAGTTCTTCCTGACATAGCTGTTTATTTTCTTCATAAAGAGACTTAAGTTCTTCACTACCTTCTATAATGTCTTTGTTTTTCTTAGATCCCTTATTATTAATATTTGGGTCAATTACTCCCAATTTTGCAATATTGAAGATAAAAAGCTCTATAGCATTTTTATAAAGTTCTGAAGAATAACGTTGTTTTCTCTGAATAACATAATCTAAAGGAGTACTACCATGCTTATCAACAGCATTAACATCAGCTTCATGTTTTAATAAAATGTTTGCAATTTTTATCATTCCATATTTAGCAGTAAAATGTAAAGGAGTTATATTATCTTTATAACGATCATTAACATCAGCTCCTGCTTGTAGTAGAAGTTCTACAATGGCTGCATGACCATTTCTGATAGCTTCTCTTAAAGGATTCCAACCACAAGTCTTGACACTAGCTTTATTGTCTAGTAGAAGCTTTGTAGCTTCTATATGCCCAGATTGAATAGTCAAAAATAAAAGAGGCAGACCTGTTGTCCTTATAGTAGCATTAACGTCAGCTCCATGCTTGATCAATTCCCTAGCTTCTTCTAAAGTACTTGAATCATCATATAGAATTGCTGTAGATAGTTTGTTATATAGTTCTTCGTTTTTTTTACGCATAAATTTACCTCACATAATTTGATTTACTTATATTATAACAGTAATAGTAAAATTACGGAATCAAAATCTCTTTTATAAATCTCAATATTAATATATTATTCATAAACACTGGGAATTTTAATAAGTGGTATTTTAGTATGATGTTGTTAAATTAAGTTATATTCTTTCTTACAATAAATTTATGGCTGGTCATTCACAATTTGCAAATATAAAACATAGAAAAGGCGCTCAAGATTCAAAACGCTCGCAAAAATTTACAAAATTAATAAGGGAAATAGTAGTAGCAGCAAAACAAGGGTTACCAAATCCAGAATTAAATCCACGTCTTCGTTCTGCTATATTTGCTGCACGCAAAGAAAATTTGCCGAAAGATAAAATAGAAATGGCAATAAAAAATGCAACTAGTAACATTGCAGGAGAAAATTATGAAGAGATACAGTATGAAGGTCATGGACCGCTAGGTGCAGCATTTATTGTACATGCTGTTACAAATAATCGTAATCGCACTGCTTCTGAGCTGCGTTACATATTTTCTCGTAATAATGGAAATTTAGGTGAAACAGGAAGTGTTAGCTATATGTTCGACCATGTAGGTACTGTTATTTATAAAGCAGAAAATATAAATTTTAATGATTTTTTTAATTATGCAGTTGAATTTGATGTAATCAATGTCGAAGAAAACGATTTAGATAAAGTTTATATAGTAACTTCAACAACTAAAGATTTTGGTAAAGTACGTAATGCTTTGTATGAAAGATTTGGGGAACCAGAACTTGCTCGTCTTTCCTGGCAAGCAAAAGATCCAGTGCAAATTAGTGATAAAGATGCAGCTGAAAAAATACTAAATCTGATTGAAGCTCTAGAAGATAACAGTGACGTGCAATATACGGAAAGTAATGTTTTATTATTACCATAAGCTTAAAATCATTAACCAATTTTTTAGAATAGCTAATACTTGTTCATTTATTATTTACAAAAATACAGATTTATTCAAAATTATATGAATCGTATTATACTGCTCAAATGAATGGTTTTGAATTAAATAAAATTGCAGCTTCAATTTTGCTCTCTTCACTTATTATTATGATAATTAGCACCATAGTAGATGTGCTATATAAGCCCCAAGAGTATACAAGGCATGGTGAAAACCATATAGTGAGCACTGCTGCTTCAGAACAAAAGCTTGAGCAAGTGGTGCTTGATATATCTGCTCTAATGGAAAATGCCAATTTAGATAAAGGCAAATCAGCAGCAAAAAAATGCATAGCTTGTCACACTTTTGATAAAGGTGGGCAAAACAAAGTAGGGCCTAATTTATGGAATATAGTAGATAACAAAAAGGCGCATCTTGGTAATTCTTTTAATTATTCTAAACCTATGCTTGAAAAAGGTGGAAACTGGGGTTATGAAGAGCTTTTTGCTTTTCTAAAGAACCCAAAGTCTTACATAAAAGGTACACGCATGGCGTTTGCAGGCATTTCAAAGCCTCAGGAAATTGCAGATCTCATTGCTTATTTACGTTCTAATAGTGAAAATCCAGCGCCTATTCCAGAAAGAAAATAGCAACAACTAAAAAAATGCTTCGGCCTATTTCAAAAGTCATTATAATATAGGTATACTATTTATTATGAGGCTAATATGAAAATATCAAAAGAAAATGCATTTTTTGGTAAACCTATTCCGAATGTTTTAGGAGAGTTTATAAATTATCACGAGTGTAGAGAAAATAACCTTTTTGCTGCACAATACACAGAATTATATCCTTTTGTAGGATCAGAAGCATATGTAAATGTAATGGATAATAAATTTGATTGTCCTATAGACAATAATCATAAATATGGCTTATATAATTACAGGTTATCTGATGTTGAGCAAAAAGACTTAATTGATTGTTTAGAGAGCGATCTCAAAGGAAGCGCTTATGTGAAACTTGATGAATGGGATGTAAGTTCTATTAATGATTATGTTTTTCCTAGCCGCTGTTGGGCAAAGAAGTCTTGGGCAATGAAAAAACAAGGAAGCGATGAAAGAGGTGAACTATTGCACAAAACAATTTCTTAATTAAGCAATAAAATATGTATTTTTGGATTTTTAAATAAAGGAACAAGAGATCTTCACATAGAGTTAGTAGAACTTAGTTTAGAGTACAAGGAAAAATGGTTTTATTATGATAATAATGGAAGTAATCCAGCCTGTGCACTTAATTGTGGTGAGCATATTACTGATTTTTTCGATAAAGCTAAAAAGTACTGCAAAAATAACAAATTAAAGAATGATACTGTTCAAGTAACAATCTTCACTATAAATCCTTTAGTCTTAATGGATGCATTTGATATAGATTGGAAAGAGTATTTAAAAGAAGAAAATCAATCTAAAATCAGTGGATTTATAGAGTCAACCAAAACATCTCTTGTGAATAAACAAGATAAAGTAGAGTTTTTACAAAAGTTTGTAGAAACCCTAGATATACCTTGTTTTTTGAAAAAATCTCAGACTCATTCAGAAAAAGTTAGAACTTATGTTTCAGATCCTTCGGTAGAAGAAGGCATATCTCATAAGAAATCAAAGGGGCGTTGTCTAATTTCATAGAGGTAAGACAATGTACTTATTGAGTTAAAATGCTTTAATTTTTTATAAAAATTGTTATAATATAAGTACTATTTTTATAACATGAGGTTTAACATGATAATATCAAAAGAAAATGCATTTTTTGGTAAACCTATTCCAGATACTCTTGGAGAGTTTATAGACTTTCATGAGGAAGCTAGTGATTCTTACATTTTTACTGTGAAAGAAAATAAATTATCTCTTTTTAAAAAATCTAAAAAAACATATATCAACGTAAATGATAAGAAGTCTGTGCTTCAACATAATTATATGATTAATAATCACAAATATGGTTTATATAATTACAAGTTATCTAATATTACGGAAAAAGACTTAATTGATGATATAGAAAATGATATAAAAGGCAGTGCTTATAAAGCACCTCTAAATTGGGCTAACAATCCTACTCTTAATTATATCTTTCCTAGTCGCAGGTGGGCACATTTATCAGGACGTGAGATAATACAAGGAACAGATGAAAGATGTAATCCATTACATAATACAGTATCTAGATTAAATAAAAAAATATGTATTCTTGGATTCTCAAATGAAAAAACTAATGACTTTCATATAGAATTGTTAGAGCCTGGCTTGCAGTACAGAGAAATGTGGTATGATGGTAATACAAATAATCCTAGTTACTCTTTTGAATGGAATCATGATATCATTAACTTTTTAAATAAAGCTAAAAAATATTGTGAAGATAATAAAGAAAGTGATGTAAGAGTTACAGTCTTTACTATAAATCCTTTAGTCTTAATGGATGCATCTAATGTAGATTGGGTTGAGTATTTAGAGGAAGAAAATCAAGCTAAAATTAATAAATATATAGAGTTGACTGGAAAATTGCTGATTAACCAACAAGGTGATAAAAAAGTAGAATTTATAAAAAAGTTTGTAGAAACTTTAAATGCACCTGATTCCTTAAAAGAACTCAATGCATCTTTAGAAAAAATGAAAAATACGAAACTTGGTGATAGCAGCGTTTCACTTTATAATGTCTTATTTGCAGATACTGAAAAATTAGCAGCATATTCTGATAAGGATAATATAGTAGAAGCCAGCAGATCTATTAAGTATGAAGATGTTATATATAAAGAACATTTAGCATGTCAAATTGAACGTATGCAGCTTTTATCAATTTGTAAAAAAACTACCTTTATACATAAAGAAGTTGAGTTACCTTTAGGAGATAGTTTTCCTTTCAGGGGTAATATCTTTGCACATCTTTCAAATGAAGATATTCGAAATTTTCTTAAAGTATCTATTAAATCAGAAGATCAACAAAAAGGAGTAAAAACTAATATTTCAAATCTATCAGTAGAGGAAAGTACATCTAAAAAGGCTCGTATGAATTAAAGGTTTAACATGGCTAATAACCAATAGTTTTTCTAGTTTCTCCAAAGTTATGGTTATTAGCTAAAGTTGTAATTACCAAGACTAACTCTTAATATAAAGTGTTGAATTTCTGCAAAAAATCATCATAAAGATCTGTTATTCTTTTAAATATTGCTTAAGTTTTGCTATACTTAATCGACGGTTTCTCTCTCACAGCTACTGTTCCATATTTCCTAAAACCACTATTTTTGGCTTTGTTCTACTTTCATAAGAAGTCTAATAGTTCTATTTATTAACAGAACTTTAACGAGCTCTGCAATTTTTCTAATTATTCAAGAATTATTGCATTTTTTTGCTTCGGAAGTTTTTCAATACAATTATAATTATAGCATGTATCTTAATTGAGGTTAATATGATAACTAACTATTACCATAATAATAAAAAAACTTTAGATGAGTTTCATGAAGAGATTACAAATATCTCGAAAACTGCTCAAGACAAATTTTTTTATGAGATTGAAGATTATCTTTACTATTCTACAAGAAGATTTCATGATTTACTTATGAAAGAACTCAGTCAAACTTTGGTAAGCAGTAATTTAAAATCTGCTTTTACAGGTATGCGCTTTTTTCATCAGACAAGCCTATTTCACTCTTTCTTTCGAATGCTAGAACGTACAAATCTTTAAAATTCTTTGAGTTTTAGCTAATTGCAAATTTCTTAAATTTATATTTAACACAACATACTCTTGGAGGGTTATTATGTCATATGGTCCTGTTATAAAGCGCAGATCTAGCGCACCTAAATCATTTCCTATCACTTTGGAATTTATGAAATCTTTCCTGAGGATTGAAAACAATCAAGATGATGAGTTAATTTCAAATCTTTTATCTATTGCAACTGATTATGCTCAGTGGTATATGGGAATATCGTTAATAAAACAAGAATGGCAAATTTCGTATGCTGTTAATCATGTATTACGGCGCAAATTTGGATTAGTCTATGGTCCTATTATCAAAGTAGAATCAGTAGAAGCTGTATACCGAAATCAGAGTGCAAAGCCACTAAGTCAGAAAAATTATCATGTAGATTTAGTAGCACCTTATATCCAATTTGATCAACTCTTCAATGTATCAAGAATTGATATTGTGTACAAGGCCGGTTATGAAAATAGTGATTTAATTCCTGCTCAAATAAAGCAAGGTATTGCGAATCACGTTGCTAACGCATATCGTAATCGTGAAACGGAAACTAATACTTATTTATCTGGAATAAAAAGTGTATATGCACCGTTTTGCGAACTAAAAGTTGTTTTATAATGGCTATCGTCATGAAGAGCATAGAGACTATAAGTGTATTATATCATAAGATATTTCATTCTTTGAGTGATAATCAGAATTTAAGAGCGTGTGTTACTGGCATTTATACTAATGTTCCAAAGAAAGTTATAATTCCTTATTTAAATATAAATATTGTAGACTACAAATACTTACATGCTTTCGCCATAAAAGATAAATTATCCTGCCATATATACGCTTTTCATCTCGATAAGATGTTTTATATTATGAAGCAAATTAATATTACACTTAAAAATTTTCATGATCCTCATAAGCATATTCTTATAGAGAGGAATGGCATTATTAGCCAGCGTGATGAAATTTTACATTCAATTATGAATTTTGATATTTTAACCAGAGAGGAATAAATGAGTTTACAATTAAAAATAAAAGATGAAAATGGCAACTTTAGTGTATTAAAAAATATAAAAAACCTGCGCTTTGCCTTGCATAATAATCAAGAAGAAATAAAGAGTATCTATTCTTTTGGTTGGAAAAGAATGCTTAATTTTGCTGGAAGCAGGTATGTAGTAATCAGAATTAATGGTATCATAGACTCTATGAATGCTGATAAACTGCTGCGTGACTCTGCTATGCAAAACTCTATTAATGATTATGAGATAGAATTTAATAACGGAGAAAAAATAAAATTGCAATGCTCTGTTGAACTATACGAAAGATACTACGATCCTACAGAATTCGATAGCTTTAGTGTAGTTCTAGCTAGTACAGGAATAATAAATATTGCTGACTGATTATTTTAGTGTATTAACATATCAGAACTTAATTTTTATATTAAACATTTATCAAGGTAATGTCATGGAAAATGAAGATGTTTTTAGAAAAGGTAATAATACCTATAGAAAAAATGACGATGAAGATGATGATGAAAGGTATCTTGTTAAGCAAGATGAATTCGATGAAAAATATCTAAAGGAGCGTATTGAAAAGTACTTAGAGGTCTTTAAGGATCTTTTTAGTCAAATTGATGAAGAATTGGATGGATTAGATAGCTATGAAAAGGCTGTCCAGATAAAAAGAAGCATTGATAACCTAATAGAAAGTCTATATAGCCAAGCAATGGATGAAGATGTCGATGTAGAGCTTGAAACGACTAAGCCTACATGGAAAAAGTCAGAATCTGAAAAAAGAATAAGAGAGAAGAGAAAGAGAAACATTATTGAAAATGTACTTACTTATCTTCTTCAAAAAGGAAAAATATTAGATCTTTCACACAACCAAGAAAAAAACAATGATGTTCATGAAGTTAAGGATCAAATAAAACTTAAGGTTAGGGGCCTGATATTTTCAGTGATTGCTCATGAAATGGATCCAAAAAGAAGGGCAGGGGAGACGAGAAGTGAGAATGAGGATAATGCACGCAGGTATGGTAGAGAAGCAGCTGGTAGCATACTAAATGTTCTACTTCAAGCTATATTAAAAACTATTACTGCTGTTGTGAAAGAAGTTGCGAAGCCATTAATGAAACAACAAGAAAATAGCAAAGAAAATAAGCAAGAAACATCTTTTGTAAAACAACTTGAAGCAAGTAGAAATGCACCAAGTCCAAGCAAGGGTCGTTCAATATAGTAGTCCGTGATATTAAATAAACCTCAATTAAAGGTAGTCCTTAACAATGCATGAAATGCAAATTTTGTTGTAGTAATGAATAAAATTCCAAATGGCACCTACGTTGTTACTCAGCTTTTTAGAAAATGACAAGGTTTTTCTTACTAAACGTCCGATTCTTTGCCGCATTAAATCTTTCAATATAATCCAGAGCCTTTATCAACTTGAAGTATTCCAGGAAAAATAGCAGTATATGCATCAAATTTATCAGCAATAAATTCGCTATTTCTTCTATATGCTTCTGGCATGCTTTCAAGCAATTTAGTCGCACCTTCAGCGCCTCTATTTCCTATCCAACTATTTGTCTGGTTGCTATGTCCATTGCCAGCCAAATCCATAGCTTTTTTGCAGACAAAACTCCACATTTCATTGCATTCTACTATTATTTTGTGCACAGATTTGTTGGCTTTTCCTGAATCTTCTATTTTTTTTACGTTATTGTACTTTTTATTTACATAATTTGCAAATGTGTCTCGGATATGTTTGTAGATCTCGATATTCCAGCTATTGATATTTTTTCAAGCAAAAGTCTGTCTACTAAATTCCATTCTTCTTGTGCAATATATTTTTTCCCAGCGTTTTCTGTGAATTGTTTGTCGCATCCTTTGCATATGTACTGCTGTTTCCCACTTTTTAACTTTCCATTCTTTACACATTTTCCTTTCTACTTCTATACCATTTCCTTTCTTCCTTTAACATCATGAATTGTTTGGCACTACCAAATTAAAGTGTACAAACTTTAATTGAGGTTTATCTATAAAACAGAAATTTTTTTTTATAAAGTATTATTTAATATATACTACTCCACTTTTAGTGGAGTAGTATACTTACCTCTCTATTACAATTTTTAACTTATTCCTTCGTGTTGCGAATGATTTTTACATCTAACATCCTGAAGGTCAGTATTTACCTCATTACTTCCAAAAATTTTAGAAGCAAGGTAAGCAGTAGCAGCACCAAGAATACCTGCTGCAACACAGATACCAATAGTTGCAAGTATAGGTAAAACCCCAACTGTAAAATATGCAGCTATAGCTGCTCCAAGAACTGCTCCTATTACACATGAAGTTATTATAACAACTTGGTTATTTCTTGATTCTTTATGCACATCTCTTGTATTAGAATTATGAGAACAATGTTGATTCTTTACATTACATTCTCCATTGTCGTCTGAAGATTTTTGAGCATTGGGCATACATTCCGGAGTACTGATATATTGCTCAGAATTAGTATGTCCATTATGTGTATTAGCATTGTCATTAGAAAGACTGTCACAATAATTTTGAAATTCTTCTCTAAAATAAAATTTGCCTTTAAAAGAAATATAGTTTAATTTCGGCAACTCTTCTAATAAGTCTTTTATAGCTTTATCAGTAATTTGAGTATTACGCAAATAAAGAAATTGAAGGTTTGTTAGATCTTTTAAATGGTCTAGCCCTGAGTCAGTAATTTTAGT